>USNN01000036.1 GCA_900556185.1 uncultured Eubacteriales bacterium | reverse complement strand
TTGTGAATACACCACCCATAGTTTCAATACCCAAAGACAATGGAGTAACATCTAGTAGCAATACATCTTTAACGTCGCCACCAAGAACGCCACCTTGAATAGCAGCACCCATAGCAACACATTCATCTGGGTTAATACCCTTAAATGGGTCTTTGCCGATAAACTTTTTAACTTCTTCGTATACTAGAGGCACACGAGTAGAACCACCTACCATTAAGATTTTTTCTACATCGTTTTTGTCTAGTTTTGCATCGCTTAATGCTTTTTTAGTTAATGTGATTGTTTGTTCAACAAGGTCAGATATCAAACTTTCGAATTTAGACTTTGTAAGTTCTACTTCTAGGTGTTTTGGACCATTGCTATCTGCTGTTATAAATGGCAAACTAATTGTGGTTGTGCCACAGCCAGAAAGTTCAATTTTTGCTTTTTCAGCTGCTTCTTTAAGTCTTTGCATAGCCATTTTATCATTTTTAAGGTCTATACCTTCTGCCTTTTTAAATTCATCCAAGCAGTAACCAATAATTCTGTCATCAAAGTCATCACCACCAAGACGGTTGTTACCAGCGGTAGCAAGAACTTGGAATACGCCATCACTAATTTCTAGAACAGAAATATCAAATGTACCACCACCAAGGTCGTATACTAGAATTTTATGACCACTTGCATCGCTTTTATCTATACCATATGCTAGAGCGGCTGCTGTTGGTTCGTTAATAATTCTTAGAACTTCTAGACCCGCAATTTTACCAGCATCTTTTGTTGCTTGACGTTGTGCATCTGTAAAGTATGCAGGAACAGTAATAACTGCCTTTTCAATTTTTTGACCTAAATACTTTTCTGCATCTGCTTTTAATTTACCAAGAATCATTGCAGAAATCTCTTGTGGTGAATAGTCTTTACCACCAACATGAACCTTTTTATTAGAACCCATATCTCTTTTAATTGAAATAACGGTGTTTTCTGCGTTTGCTATTGCTTGACGCTTAGCGACTTGACCTACTAGTCTATCTCCATCTTTATTAAAGCCTACAACACTAGGTGTTGTTCTGCTTCCTTCTGCGTTAGGAATTACAACTGGGTCGCCCCCTTCCATTACTGCGACACATGAGTTAGTTGTCCCAAGGTCGATACCTATAATTTTTCCCATAATATATAATCTCCTTTAATTAATTTACTTTATTTAAATACTGCTACTTGTGTGTATCTTATTACATTATCAGTTGGATAGTAATAGTAGCCATTACTTAACACCTTTGCTACGGTGCCAACCAATTCTGGTTTATCTGTTGGAACTATGCTAATTGCTTCCATCTTGCCTGGGTCGAATACCCCAGCAGTGCAAGTAATTTGTTTTACATCTAGGTCTTCTAGTTGCTTAATTAGGGCATTGTATATCATTTCACAACCCTTCTTTTCTTGCGAACCTTCAGCCATATGGCGTATTGCATTTTCAAAATTATCTAATGTTGGCAATATTTTTCCTATTACCTCCATTGTAATTTTTTCATGCAATTGATTGTTTAGTTCTTCACTTCTCTCTTTTATTCGGTCTACATCTAGTTTAAAGTTTTTTACCATTTCCATACTTTCTTTAGTTGCATCTTTAGCAAGCTTTAGTTCTTCTTTCATACGGTTGTAGTCTGCTTTAAACTTTTCGTGTTCTTCTGAAAGTTCCTTAAATCGTTCTTTAACCGACTTTTTAGAATCTTTTTCTTCATTTTTGTCTATTTTGCCATTTTCTTCGTTTTCCATAATTCACTCCTTTTGGCTTACTCTGTGGACTTTTGTTAAATTCTTCAGCAATTACTGAATTAACTTGCTTCAAGACGCTGACTGCTTTAGCATAGTCCATGCGTATTGGACCAACAACCCCAGCCGTGCCAACCGACTTGCCATTAATTTTATAATCGGCACTAACTACTGAACAATTATTATTTTCATCTTCACCAACTTTAATTGAAATTTCTAGGTCATTACCCGTTCTTACTAGTGGAACCAAACACTCTTTGGTCTCAAACATTTTAATTGCCTGCAAAGCAACTTCTGGCTTTTTAAACTCATCATGGCTAAGCAAATTGCTTGCCCCCTCTACTTTAACAATTTTCTTTTGCTCACGATTGTTTAAAGCCTCTATAATTGTTCCAAACAACTCTCGGTAATCATCTGCTAGTAGTTCAATCTTGCCGTTTATGAATGACTTGTCTAGTAGTTCACCAATTTCTAACCCCTTAGTTATTTCGGTTATAAATCTACTTGCACTAAGTAAATCTATGTCGGTTAGACCAGAACTGATAGTAATTGTGATATCTTTAATTACTCCTATATCGGTAACCAAGATTACAAGTGCCGTCCTGTCATACAATCTGACAACCTTAACATCTTCAACAACTGCTCTAATTAATTCATCTACATACACAACACTTGCATAATCTGTTAAACTAGACAAACTTTCGGCTACCACTTGCGCCAGTTCTTCAACGCCATCAATTTTAGAATTAAACTTGCTTTTTAATTCTTCAACTTCTTGCTTAGTTAGTTTTCGTTCTGGCATAAGTTCAGTTATATATTTTTTAAAGCCTTCTGCCGTTGGAACTCTGCCCGCACTGGTATGTGGCTGAAACAAATACCCCATTTCTTCTAGTGCCACTAGGTCATTACGAATAGTTGCACTTGATACATCTTTAAAATATTTGTCATGCAGTTCTTTGCTAGACACTTCTTGTGGGTGGTCCAAATTTTCACTTACAATTGCTTTTAATATTTTTTTCTTTCTATCACTTAGCAATATTTTTTCCTCCACAAACATTGTTTTAAGTTATCAGTCTTGTGTCAACATTTGCTAGCACTCTTCCCACTCGACTGCTAATATTATAATCCTAGTATATCCGCTTGTCAATCATTTTATGCAATATTTTTAAAAATTTTTCAAATATTTTTAGACAATAAAAACCCCTCTAGCCGTGAGAGAGTTTTTTATTTTTTATATTAAATTTTCTATAATGTAATCTAGCACTGCAAAGCCTTTATCTGTTGCTTTTAGGTGATTATTTTTAGTTATAACCAATAAACCGTCTTTTATAAAACTCTTAAGTTTATCTTTATTATCTTTAACAAATTCTTGACTTACGGTTTCTAGATTTAACCCGTTTTCGGTTCTAAGACTTAGCATTACGGTTTCTTCTAAAGCCTCTTCGGTTGTTACTTTTTCTTTATATTCTAAAGGTATTTCCTCTTTAGATATATATAAGTTATACGACTTTATGTCTTTAGTATTACCAAATCTAAACCCGTTAATAAAACTTTCTGCACTTGCACCAACGCCTAAATATTCGCCCCTGTTCCAATAGTTTTTATTGTGTTTACTTTCAAACCCTAATTTTGCAAAATTAGAAACCTCGTATCTGTTAAAACCAAACTTTTCCAGTGTCTCCTTTGCGGTGTTATATAGTTCAATCGTTTCTTCATCAGTTGGCAAAGGCAACATATTATTGTCGTATAATCTTTTAAATGGAGTATCACCTTCTAGTTCTAGCATATAAATAGATATGTGCTGAACATCTAGCCCCGCCAAAAAATTCACCGAATTAACCACATCTTCTTTGGTTTGATTAGGAATACCAAGCATTAAGTCGCCATTTATATTTTTTACATCTAGTGAATGTAATATTTCTACGGCGTTTTTAAATGTATCGGCAGTATGCAACCTTCCAAGTGTTTTTAAGTGGCTATTTTGTGCCGACTGTAGCCCAAGTGAAAACCTATTTATGCCAGCACTAATATATTCTTTGGCTTTTTCTTTAGTTAAACTAGATGGGTTACATTCTATTGTTATTTCTGCCCCACTAGATATGCTAAAGTTTTTATTTATGGTATCCATAATTTTTGTAATTTCGCCCGCTGGCAAACTAGATGGCGTGCCACCGCCAATATATATTGTGTTTAAAATTTTTGTTCCAGATAATTCTTTTGCCCTTAGCCTAATTTCTGTTAACAGGTTATTAACATATTCCTTTTTGTCTTCGTCATTTGCCACAACACTTGTAAATGCACAATAATTACATTTTTTTACGCAAAATGGCAAGTGTATATATAACCCAATGGGTGCTTTTTCCATAATATCCCCCTAATTTTTAAGTAGGTTTATAAATGCCTCGGCTGGCAATTCAACATTGCCAAGTTTTCTCATTCTCTTTTTGCCTTCTTTTTGTTTTTCTAATAGTTTACGCTTTCTGGATATATCACCACCATAACACTTGGCAGTAACGTCTTTTCTTAGTGCTTTTACGGTTTCCCTAGCGATAACCTTTCCACCAATAACTGCTTGAATAGGTATTTCAAATAATTGGCGAGATATGGTTTCTTTTAATTTTTCTGCCATACTTCTACCTCTGGCTTCTGCACTGCCACGATACACAATTATGCTAAGTGCATCACAAGGTTCACCATTTAAAAGAATATCTAGTTTAACAAGGTCAGATTGTTTATAGCCCGCTGGAGCATAGTCAAAACTAGCATAGCCATGAGACAAACTTTTTAAACTATCAAAAAAGTCATAAACAATTTCGTTTAATGGTAAGTTATATTTCATTTTTACCCTAGACTTATCTATATAAGTAAGGTCTAGATATTCACCACGCTTAGATTTTGCCAGTTCCATAATTTCACCAACATATTCTGGTGGCGTAAATATTTCTGCAAGCACAATCGGTTCTTCAATTTTTGCTATCTCTGATGGGTCTGGCATATTACTAGGGCTAACTATATCTAGAATATCGCCATTGGTTTTGTATACTTTATAACTAACACTTGGTGCAGTTGAAATGATTTCCACATTAAACTCTCGGCTTAGTCGTTCGGTTATAATATCCATATGTAATAGTCCTAAAAAACCACATCTAAAGCCAGTGCCTAAAGCCATACTTGTTTCTTTTTGAAAACTTAGTGACGCGTCATTTAGTTTTAGTTTGTCTAGTGCGTCTTTTAGTTCTTGAAACTTACTACCATCTAGTGGGAAAATGCCCGAATATACCATTGGTTGAACTTCTTTATACCCCGGCATCATTTCTTCAGTTTTGTTGTTTACAAGAGTAATTGTATCACCAACTCTAATATCAGACACTGTTTTAATGCTTGCAGTTATATATCCAACTTCGCCACTTTCTAGTTTTTCTGTTTCGGTTGGTTGTGGAGTAAATACCCCTACTTCGGTTACTGTGTATGTTTTTCCAGTGTTCATACACAATATTTCATCTCCCCGCTTAACTTCGCCGTCAAATATACGAACCAAGCAAACCGCACCCTTAAAGTTGTCATAATAACTATCAAAAATAAGTGCTTTAAGTGGTTTTGTGCTATCACCTTTTGGTGGTGGAACATTTTTGATTATATCAACCAAAACATCTTCACAATTTAAACCAGTTTTGGCTGATACCATTGGGGCTTCGTCTGCAGGAAGACCAATAACTTCTTCTATTTCCGCCTTTACTTCGTCTGGCCTTGCACTTGGTAAATCTATTTTATTTAATACTGGCAATATTTCTAGGTTGTTTTCTAACGCAAGATACACATTTGCTAAGGTTTGGGCTTCCACGCCTTGGCTAGCATCTACTACCAAAACAGCCCCTTCGCACGCAGCAAGTGAACGGCTCACTTCATAGGTAAAGTCTACATGCCCTGGGGTGTCTATTAAATTTAACAAATACTCCGTGCCATTATGATTATATTTAAGAGTAACTGGGGTTAGTTTTATTGTTATGCCACGCTCTCGCTCTAGTTCCATACTATCTAAAAGTTGCTCTTTACTATCTCTTTTTGCGACCGTCCCAGTAATTTCCATTAGCCTATCTGCTAGCGTGCTTTTACCGTGGTCTATGTGTGCAATTATTGAAAAATTTCGTATGTTTAACTTGTCCAACTCTTTTCTCCTTACTTTATTTAGTTTAACGCATAATCGTGGTTTTTGTCAACATCTCTATTCGTGGCTAATGAAATAATAGTGAAAGATTTGTGAATTTTTACTTTACAAAGCCAATATTGTTATAGTATAATAAGTATAACTTCACAAATTGTGGGGCTTTTTGCCCTTTTTTATTTGTATTTAGGAGTAAATAATGATTAATTCTCACGACTGGATAAGAAATATTCCCATAGCTCATCGCGGGCTATTTGATAATGATACTATTGCTGAAAATTCTAGTTCAGCAATTAAAAAAGCTACTGATGCAAACTACGCCGTTATGGTTGACGTAAGTTTTTCTAATGACCATCAACCAGTTATTTTTCACGACGAAAGTTTATCTAGGATGACTAACACCAGTGCTTATTTGTCTACACTAGACGCAAACGAACTAACAAAAACTAAACTACTAAACTCTGCTGACACAATTTTATCGGTTGCAGATGTATTGAATATTGTAGACAAAAAGGTGCCTATAATCTTTTCTATTGCTGGCGAAACACCACTTCCTCACGCAAAAGCATTATATGAAGCCATTAAAAATTATCAAGGCGAAGTTGCAGTTACTTGCGCTAACCCATACACACTAGAATGGTTTAAATTGAATGCTCCACGCATTAAGCGTGGTCAAAGTGCTAGTTCGTTTAAGCACGAAAAACCAAGTTATGCTAAAAAGGGCAAACTAAAACACCTAAAGTTAAACAACATTAGCGAACCAAACTTTGTTGTATATAACATAGATGACGCTAGGCGTTGGTATTTTAAAAAACTTAAAAAAGATAATATTCCACTAGTACTTGGTATTGTTAAAACTAAAAAGCACCACACAAAGGCAAAAGATTATAACGCAAACATTATTGTAGAAACTATAACACCAGAATTTTAAACCACTCCCCTATTATGGGGAGTTTTTTATTGCATACACGAATAAGCCCGCGGGTATTGACAAATAAAGCATTTATGATATAATACTATAACAATTTTAAGTTATGGGGGACAACTTAATTATGGAGAAAAACCAATATAATACTGTTTTATCTAAAATGGATACAACAGAAATTTTAGGGTACTACACTGACCTTGTAGACCTTAATAATTTAACCAGCGAAACAAGAACAGAAATTGAAGCTGTTGAGCATAAATTTCAAGAATCTTCAGACTATTTAAATCAACTAAAAGACTATAATTACGAAACTGTAGAAAGCATAACTAATTTAGAAAACAAGATTGCAGAAACAACTAAACTAAAAAAGTCATTGGGTTTACTACACTTCTCTAAAAGAAAAGCATACGCAAACGAACTAAAGTCTTTAAATAGGTCACTATTAGATTTAAAGGTAAGGCAATCTGATATAGACACCACTACCTTAAATTATTCTATTAAATGTGAAAGACTTTTAAATAGAAAGCATATGCTACTAATGAACTACGACGCAAAACAAATGGTACTAAACACAAAATTGCACAATTTTAGAAGACGAGCAAACAAGATTGTTCAATATGTTAATTCTCAATCTAGCGACAAGATTAACATAAATACGCTTATAGACTTCTTGCAAGACAAAAAAGATGGAAAAATCTCTGAAATTATAGAATCGTCCTTCGAGGAGAATGAAAGCCATGAGTAATGGAGATATAAAAGTGAAGCTCTTTTTGAGTGAAAAGAATTTGAAAGACGCAATAGAATTATTAAGAACAAAAACAAACCTAAACAAAGAACTACATTCGGCTAATCAGTCGCTTGCAGATAATAATGCTAATATTATGCACCTGCAAAAGACTTTAACCGATTTAAAAAACAAAATAAACGTTGAAAATATTAATTTAAATGTGCTTAACAAGATAAAAGAAGAACTTGAGAGTAAACTTGAAAGACTGCCTAAAATTTTAATATTTTCAAGAGCATCAATTAAAAAACTAATAAAAGCTAAGCAAACTGAAATTAATAAACTATTAAAAGACCTTGAAATAGACGAGGAAGTTTTAAAAATTAATGAAGTTAATTTAATTAACCTATATTCTACTATTGCAAACAATATTGGTGAAGTATCCTCACTAAAAGGTAAAATCGCCGAAATTGACAGCAATATTAGCAGTTTAACCGTAAAACTTGTTGAAGAATACAGCAGAAAAACCAATGAGTCGGTAGATGCAAACACCATAAACTCTTACCTAGCCGAAATTGCTCACTCATATGGCAAGAAAACACAAAAGAAATCTGATGGACCTATAATAACAAACGCATATATGGAGGAACTTGATTATGAATAAAGATAAACTACTGTTGCTTTCCCACTTAAACACATCTGAACTTATAAATGCAAAATTAAAGGCTGATTATTATAAGTCTAAGGTAGATGCTTGCAACATCGCTTTTTCTTGTGCTGAAACCGATTTACAAACTGCGAAAAATAATCTTAATTATTACATTAAAAATAGAGATTACTACGCAGACCAAATTAAAATTACTAACCGCACTTTAAGTTGTTATAAAACTGCCACAGCAAACAAAAAACTTAAAGACATTTTAAGTGAAGACGATATAGATAGATACATAACTAAGTGTGAAAAAGATACAATAAAGTTTAAAGACCAAAAGCAATTCTATTTTGAAAAGATTAGCGAAGCAAACAATGCTCTTGATGAAGCAAAAGTAAAGTATAATTTAGCTAAAGCCAACAGACAAATTGCCTACAAATATTTATCTGATGCACTAAATGAAGAACTAAAAGAAATGCAAACAATTTTAAATATGGTTAACAAAAGCGAATTGGTTGATACTTTACTTTGTCAAGCAGATATAATAGATTTTATAGAATTTAAACTAAACAACACAGAAGACAAGTCTATCTTTTATGGAGGCGATTATGAACTATAGAAAAATTAAACGTATTGCCCTATTCTATGCCGGTGCAACAAAATTAAGAGATTTTGGCGAACTTGCTTATAGTTATATAAATCAAGTAAACCAAGATAATCGTTCAATTAGAGAACTTGAAAATGCTTTATACTTAAACTCTTTAGACCAACGAAACCTAAATCAAGAACTATATAAAACTATAAATGATTTAAGTAATGCTCAAAAAGTAAAAAAAGATTACCTAAAAGTTGTTTATAAATCTAATTCTGAACCAAAGCAATACCACTTAGACCACTTATATAAATTAGACAGAAAAATAGACATGTATAAAAATGATATAATGCAAAATCAATACTCTAAAGAACAACT
>USNN01000035.1 GCA_900556185.1 uncultured Eubacteriales bacterium | reverse complement strand
GTAACAGAGAGGGTGGAATAAGTATGAGTTTAGAAGAAAAAGTAACAAATCATTATGATGCTTCTGATATTCAAGTATTGGAAGGTTTGGAACCTGTAAGAAAGCGTCCTGGAATGTACATTGGTTCGACCGATGAACGCGGATTGCAACATTTGGTTGTCGAAGTTGTTGACAACAGTATCGACGAAGCATTGGCTGGATATTGTACACAAATCGACGTTGTAATAAACGAAGACGGCAGTTGTTCGGTTGCAGACAATGGACGTGGTATACCAACGGGAATAATTGCCCACGAAGGCAAAAGTGCGGTTGAAGTCGTGCTTACAAAATTGCACGCAGGCGGAAAGTTTGGCGGTGAAGGTTACAAAATCTCGGGTGGTTTGCACGGCGTTGGTGTATCTTGCGTAAACGCACTTTCAAAATGGCTTAAAGTTGATGTTTATCAAAATGGATATCATTACTTTATTGAATTTGCAAGAGGCGTGTCAAAAGCACCCCTTGAAAAACAAGAAAGGTCTGACAGACGTGGAACAACTGTAACATTTATGCCAGATGATGAGATTTTTGAAACAACAGATTTCAACTACGATATAATGAAAAATCGTTTCCGTGAAATTGCGTTTTTGAACAAAGGGCTTGTAATCACACTTGAAGACAGACGTAAAAACCGCGAGCGTAAAGATGAATTTGAATTTAAGGGTGGCATTGTCGAATTTGTTGAATATTTGAACAAAAGCAAGAATCCACTTTTCCCAGAACCAATTTATTTTAACAAATTTCAGAATAACAGCGAAGTTGAAGTAAGTTTTCAATACAACGACAGTTACACGGAAATTATCCATGCTTATGCAAACAACATCAACACCGAAGAAGGCGGAACTCACCTTACAGGTTTTAAAAACGCATTGACAAAAGTTATAAACGACTATGGTCAAAAGAACAAGATTTTGAAAGAAAGTGAAAAACTTTCGGGTGAAGATTGCCGTGAAGGTATAACCGCTGTCATAAGTGTAAAACTTATGAACCCACAATTTGAAGGACAGACCAAAACCAAACTTGGCAACAGCGAAATGCGTACAATCGTTGAAAAGGCTATGCAAGAAGGCTTTGGCGATTATTTGGAAGAACACCCAAAAGAAGCTAAAGAATTGGTTTTAAAGAGTGTAACTAGCCAAAGAGCCAGAGAAGCCGCTAGAAATGCAAGAGATTTAACACGAAGAAAAGGATTTTTAGAAACCACAACACTACCTGGAAAACTTGCCGACTGTTCTGAAAGAGATCCTAAACTATGTGAAATATATATAGTCGAAGGTGATAGTGCGGGTGGAACAGCAAAACAGGGTAGAGATAGAAGATTCCAAGCAATTTTACCTTTGCGTGGAAAAATATTAAATGTTGAAAAAGCAAAACTAAATAGAGTTTTGGAAAATGCCGAAATTAAGTCTATGATTACTGCCTTTGGTGGTGGCGTAGGCAACGACTTTGATGTTACAAAATTAAGATATGATAAAATTATAACCATGACAGATGCCGATGTCGATGGTGCACACATAAGAATATTATTACTTACATTTTTCTATAGATACATGCGACCACTAATTGAAGGTGGCCATGTTTATGCTGCACAACCTCCACTATACAAGGTTACAAAGTCTAAACAAGTTTATTATTGCTATAGTGATGAAGAATTGTCTAACACATTAGACGAAATTGGTAGAAAGGGTGCTGATGTTCAAAGATATAAAGGCCTTGGTGAAATGAGCGCCGAGCAACTTTGGACAACTACAATGAGTCCTGAACACCGAACACTACTTCAAGTTACTATGAAAGATGCGTATGAAGCAGATAAAATATTCTCAACATTAATGGGTGAAGAACCAGAACTAAGACGAGCTTTTATTGAACAAAATGCAAGATTAGTTACTGATTTGGATATATAGGAGTAGCATATGGCAAAGAAAAGAGATTATAGTGCGGAATACGAAAAGATAGTAGATAAAACAAAAGTTATTCCAATAGAAATTGATGATGAAATGAAGAGATCGTTTATAGCATATGCTATGGCGGTTAACGTTTCTCGTGCAATTCCAGATGTTAGAGATGGTTTAAAACCAGTTCATAGAAGAATTTTGTATTCTATGGGTGAACTTGGGCTTTTTAACGATAAGCCACATAGAAAATCAGCGAGAATAGTCGGCGATGTTTTGGGTAAATACCACCCACATGGCGATAGTGCTGTATATGGTGCTCTTGTAAGACTTGCTCAAGATTTCTCTATAAGATATCCACTTGTTGATGGTCAAGGTAACTTTGGTTCGATTGATGGTGATAGCCCAGCGGCTCAACGTTACACCGAAGCAAGACTTTCTAAAATTGCTTCAGAAATGTTAAGAGATATAGACAAAGAAACGGTAGATTTTTGCCCTAACTTTGATGAAACGCTACAGCAACCTGTGGTTTTGCCATCTAGAATACCAAACCTTTTGGTAAATGGTTCAGATGGTATTGCTGTTGGTATGGCAACAAACATACCTCCACACAATTTAACCGAAGTGTGCAATGCAATTATTGCACTTATTGATAATCCAGAAATTTCTATTGATGAAATTATGGAAATTTTGCCAGCTCCAGATTATCCAACTGGGGGCATAATTTATGGTAGAGCTGCTATTCGCCAAGCCTATAAAACTGGTAGAGGTGGAATTGTAGTTCGGGCAAGAACCGAAATTGAAGAAGAAGAAAATGGCAAAAGCCGAATTATTGTAACTGAAATACCTTATATGGTAAACAAAGCAGAACTTATTGTTTCTATTGCCAACCTTGTTAAAAACAAAAAAATTGAAGGTATTGCAGATATAAAAGAAGAATCAGACCGAAAAGGTATGAGAATTGTTATTGACATTAAAAAAGACTTCCAAGCAAATGTTGTGTTAAATATGCTTTATAAACACACAGCACTAGAGTCTTCTTATGGCATAATTTTGCTTGCACTTGTTAATAACGAACCAAGAATTTTAAACTTAAAAGAAATTTTATACTACTATACCGAGCACCAAAAGGAAGTTATAACAAGAAGAACCAAGTTTGATCTTGCTCGTGCCGAAGAACGAGAGCATATTGTTAAAGGTCTTGTTATAGCACTTGCAAATATTGATGCAGTTATTAAAATAATTAAGTCATCTAGAGATCGATATGAAGCTAGCGACCTTCTTCAAAAGAACTTTGAATTATCTGATAAACAAGCAAATGCAATTTTGGAAATGAGATTACAAAGATTAACTAGTCTTGAAGTTGAAAAACTAAATGACGAATTAGTTGCACTTGATAATCAAATTGCAGAACTAAAATCTATACTTGCTTCTAACGATAAAATTTTAAATATTGTTAAAGAAGAAATTACCCAAATTAGGGATACATACGGCGATGAAAGAAGAAGTGAGATTGCAACCGATTATTCTGAAATTAATATTGAAGATTTAATCAAGAAAGAAGACGTTGTAGTTTCTATGACTCACTATGGCTACATAAAACGTGTTCCAGTTAGCGAATATAAAGCACAAAAACGTGGTGGTAAAGGTGTTACTGCTCATAAGCCAAAAGAAGAAGACTTTGTTGAAAACATGTTTATCACAAATACTCATAATGATATATTGTTCTTTACAAGCAAAGGCAAGGTTTACACTCTAAAAGGTTATGAAATTCCAGAAGGTCAAAAGCAAGCAAAGGGTAGGGCAATTGTAAATCTAATTGAAATGGCTGATGACGAAAAAGTTACAGCAATTATTCCATTGCATGCAGACCTTGAAGGTAACTTAATTCAAGCAACCGCCAATGGTATTGTTAAAAAGACCGATTTAAATGAATACAAAAAGATTAGAAAGGGCGGAAAAATTGCAATTAACCTAGACGACAATGACGAACTTGTGGCTGTTCAAGTAACATCTGGACGAGATGAAATATTACTTGCAACTAAAGAAGGTAAGTGTATTAAGTTTAGTGAGCAAGAAGTACGTACTTTGTCTAGAGATACCCGTGGAGTTAAGAGTATTGCACTCGAAAAAGGCGATCATGTTGTTGATATGATTGCTATTAAACCAAACCATAATATTTTAACTGTAACCGAAAATGGTTACGGAAAGATTTGCGACCCAGAAGAATATAGGTTGCAAGTAAGAGGCGGTAAAGGTGTTAAAGCGGGCGTGTTTAATGAAAAGACTGGCAAGCTTGTTAACATGAAACAGGTTACCGACGATGAAGATATTATGATGATTGCATCTGATGGTGTTATTATAAGAACCCGTGCGAAGTTTATTTCAAAAATTGGCAGAAGCACAGTTGGTGTTAGATTAATGAAACTAAAAGATGACAACAAGATTGTTTGTGTTGCTATTGCAGACTCATACGCAGACGATATGGATGGCGATAACGAAGAAGAAGGAATGGTAATTCCTCAAGATGAAATTTAGTTTTTAACAACTAAATTTGGTTCTTGTTAAAAACTTGAAATTTTAAAAAATACAGTTTTTAACAATTGTAATATGTGATTGTTGAAAACTTAAAATAGTTTTTAACATATATAGGCAGAAAAAATATAAAAAGTGGTTTAAATACAAGGATTTAAGCCACTTTTTTAAAATTGTTATTAATTTAGTTGATTTTTTTTAAAAAATTGTGTTACACTTATTTTAGTACAAGAAACACTTGGGATTATAAGGAGGAATTTGTATGAACAAACAAGAACTTTTAAGAGCAGTTTCTGAAAAGTCAGGTATGACCCTAAAGGATTCAGGCCTATTTTATGAAGCATTCGTTGAAGTAGTTAAAGACGAACTTAAAAAAGGCGAGAAGATTGCTCTAGTTGGTTTTGGAACATTTTCTGCAAAGAAAAGAGAAGCAAGAACAGCTATCAATCCAAGAACAAAAGCGAAAGTTAACGTTCCTGCAACTGTTGTACCAACACTTAAGTTTGGTAAAGCATTTAAAGATGAGTTAGTTTAATTATTTGCAAAAGTTAAAGAGTTGAGAATTTTCTCAACTCTTTTTTATTACTTAATTAATTTCTCAAAAACCATTAGAGTTTCTACGTGGGCGGTTTGTGGAAACATATCGTATGGCTGAACTAGTGATACTGTATAGTTTTCGCTATCTAAAATTATTTTTGCATCACGAGCAAGTGTCGCTGGGTCGCAAGAAATATAAATAATTTTTTCTGGCAACACACTTGTAATTGCGTTTATAACATTTTTGTCACACCCCTTTCTTGGTGGGTCTAGTGTGATTATTAGTTTTTCGTTTTTTAACTTTTTAACAAGCTCTGGAATTACTTTTGAACAGTCGCCATTTATATTTGTTAAATTCGTTAAATTATTTTGTTCTTTTAATAAATCTGCGTTTTTAGTGGCTTCGGGTACAATTTCAACACCGTAGCAGCGTTTTGCCTTTTTGCTTATTATGCCAGAAAGGAGTCCTGCACCACTATAGGCGTCTAAACAGGTGTAACTAGGTGGAATAAGGCTTAAGCACTTGTCGTATATACATTTTTTTATTTGGTCGTTTATTTGGTAAAATGAAGCGTTAGAAACAGGGTAGTTAATGCCATATTCGTTTGCAACTAAATAATTTTTACCATATAAATCTTTCCATTCTTTTCCTAAAATTACGTTGTTGTTTAGTTTGTTAATATTTAGGTTTATATTTACATTTTTTATGTTTTTACAAATTAGTTTAATAAGGTCGCTTTCGTGTGGCAAGGTTGTTCCATTAATTACAATGGTAATTAAAATTTCGCCGTCTATCTCTCTTGCAACTATGTGTTTTATAAGTCCTTTTTTAGTTTCGTCGTTAAAGCAGGAAATATTATAGGTTGTTATAAATTGTTTTATTAGTTTAATTATGGTTTCGTTCCAAGGTTTTGTAATTATGCAGTTTTCTATTGGGACAATATTGTGAGAGTTTTTTCTATATAGCCCAACTTCTTGGTTTTGAACCGGCAGGGCTATTTTGTTTCGGTAATAAAATTCGTTTAAAGAAATACATTTTTCCACAGTTGTATCTAGCTTTGCAATAGTTTTTAACAATCTAGATACTTTATTTTGTTTGAATCGCATTTGTTCATCGTGGCTAAGGTGCATTATTTCGCATCCGCCACATTTGGTGTAGTACTCGCACTTGGGTTCAACTCGGCAGTCGGCAGTTTTTAAAATTTTAGTTAGTTTTCCTATTGTGTTTATGATTACGATTTCAACTTCTTCGCCTATACACGTGTTAGGAATAAAAACTACTTCGCCAGATGCGGTTTTTAACACGCCTTGCCCATCATCGTTTAAATCTGTTATTATACCTTTAACGGCGTCGTTCTTTTTTAGATCCATGTTTATATTTACTCTTTTTACTATTAATTTTTCTGTATTTATTGTAGTTCATTTTTTTGTTTATGTTGTCATTCATGCTGGTAGGAATTTCTTTTATTTGGATGTTGTATTTATTGTCTAACTTATCTAACTTTAGTGCATAAATTGCGTATGCTAAAAATAGTGGAATTATAACAAATACAATAGCTTTAGGGCTAAAGCAAATGGTGGTCTGTTGCATAATGTTTCCACCGTTTATGCCTTTTATATTTGTTGTTGAAAATAGTGCCATACTAAATGTTAAAATTGCAAATACTAGTAGTAACCCAAATGAAATAAAGCCACCAAAAATGTTTGCAATATAAAGTGTCTTTCGTTGCTCAAAGTAGTTAATTATGTTAATAACCAGGTTTATTGCCACAACCACATAAAATACAAGTAAAAGCATTGTGTATAAAAACATTTTAGATTGAAACCTAGATAATTCTCTTATGTCGCCGTAATAAATTGCTTTTGGGTAATAGGTGTTTGTAGCCTTACTAGATGCAAGTTTTTTATTGTAACTGTTTTCGGTTAATTCGCCAGCGTCTTTTTTTGCGGTTAACTTTGCTTTGTTTTCAGCATAATTTTTTTCGGCTATGTTTAATTCGTTATAGTCTGAAAAAACTGAACTAATTAAATCAACTGGTGTAATTCTGGTTGCAATTGGGGTGGTGTAACTAGTGTAGTCGCTATTATAGTAACCGTTAAATTCATATTCTACGTATTTATCAAGACTTATAGATGGTAAAAATAGGGTGAGTAAAACCAAAAAGTTAAAAATTATATATAGTCCTTGTGACAATTTTTTTGTTTTAACAAAATTCATTACTTGCTCCTTTTTTAATAGTATAGCAAACCACGAAAATAAAATCAATTAAATGAATATTTTAATTGTTTTTAATAATTATTTTGAAATTTAAAAATATTGGTGTATAATAGTATTAATAATATATTAGGAGAAAGCATATGAGACTAAAAAAACTTACAACAATAATAATTGCGTCAATTATTTCTGCTGTCGTTTTGGCAGTGTGTTTATACAAAATAGTATACCATTCTAACCATTACGAAATTAGTGTAACTGTGCAATATGGTGATGGCTCATATGAAGAATATATAATGGAAGCGGGCGACACATTGCTTCTTCAAAAAACCCCAGAAAAAGAAGGTTATGAGTTTGAGGGTTGGTATTCAGATGCAAACTACACTCAAGAATACGACTTTAATAACGAAGTAACCAGAAATACTATTATCTATGCGAAAATGAAGAAACTATAAAAACAAAATAAGGGGGCATACAAATGAAATTTTTTGATAACGATTGGGATAATGTATTAGCAGACGAATTTGAAAAACAATATTTTAAAGACATAATAGAAAAGGTGGATAACGAATATAATAAACATAGGGTGTATCCAGCAAAAAACAAGATTTTTTCTTGCTTTAAATTAACACCTTTTAAAAATGTAAAGGTAGTAATATTGGGTCAGGACCCATACCACGGCGAAGGTCAAGCACATGGGCTATGCTTTTCAGTTATGCCAGGGGTTCCAACACCACCATCACTTGTAAATATATATAAAGAAATTGTGGACGATGTTGGTGGCTTTGTTCCAGATAACGGATACCTTGTGCCATGGGCAAAGCAAGGCGTGTTGCTTTTAAATACCGTGTTAACAGTCCGTGAAGGTAGCCCAAACTCACACCGAAGCCTTGGCTGGGAAGAATTTACCGATGCTGTAATTAAAAAACTAAACGATAGCAACCACAAGATTGTATTTTTGCTTTGGGGCAACAACGCAAAACTAAAAGCAAATTTAATAGACACAAATAAGCACACAATTTTATATGCAACGCATCCAAGTCCACTATCTGCAACACACGGGTTCTTTGGTTGCAAACATTTTTCAAAAAATCTTTATATGATATAACATCGTCTATATTAGGTTGCATTAACTGTTTATGAAAATCAACAAACTTATCCATCCACTCATCATATACCCGTTCACTTGATTCGTTGAATTTAACAGAAAGTATTTCTCCGACAATCCGGTCATAAATAATACCTTTTCGTTCATCCGCCATGATGAGCCTGTGAGCCTTTGGAGTTCTTATTCCTAATTTCCATGCCATAGTTGCATTGCAAAACTCATGTTCAATAATTTTTGTTGGATATTGTGGATAGAACAATTTACATATCAAATTATCTCCATACTCATATATTTCTGCGGTATTCCTTTTGCTATCAATTTCATATTTATAATCCCCTTTCCTTCAAAGGAACCTTTGGTTCCTTTGTATCTTCGCTTTCCCGTGTAAAGTCAAACTGCATGAAACGCATCTCACCATTGAGTATAAAATTGATCATAGCATGATGCATGATGTGTTCTGCTGTTCCCTGTGTGATTGCTTCCATCGTCATCTGCTGTTTTATCCGATTAAGATCATCTGTATTGCCAGATGCATAACGCATGATTTTCTCACGGATATAATCATCAAACATTTGCTCATCTGACTCCGGGAAAATATTATCACCATTTAACAGCTTTGTATCCTGATGGAGCTTTCTGCATTTTCCTGTATCCTCAAAATCAATGTACAGGATTTCTATATAATGATTTTTGAGCGCTTTTTCATATATTGCAGCCTGAACCGCTTTCTCCAACAACTGAATTCCTCCTTGTTTTCTCATGTACTATTAATGCTTCATAGCACTCCCGCATTGTTATATTTTAGTCCTCCCGTCTATCTTTCACTGCTTATTTGCCACTGCCCTATCAATTATATTTCACCAATTTATGAATTACTTTTATCAGTAA
>USNN01000034.1 GCA_900556185.1 uncultured Eubacteriales bacterium | reverse complement strand
AAATAAGAATTTTCTCTTGCAGTTTGGGAAGTTTTTTATCTAAAATTTTCATTTTATTAGATATAAAACTAATTTCCCCATCTTCAAGTAATAATACCTTACCCTGCAACAAACTTGCAAATCTATGACACAATGAATAATAAGCACATTTAGAATTTGAATCAAATAATATCATCACCCTAAAGCGTATAGACAGTAAAATAATTAAAAGTAAAACAATTAATACAACAAAAAAAGACACTACTCTCATATTAGTAGTGTCTTTATTAATTCAACTTTTATACCCTATTTAAACAAAATCGTCTGCATCTGCGGCTTCTGCTTCCGTTTTCATCTTATTTAAGTTTTCTAGCACTTTTTCCGGAATAATGGCTTCACTAGAAATATCAAAATTTCTATATAACCCTGTGCCATCAAGTGTTGTATCGGTAGTGCTTTTTAGTGTTGCTATTCTATCCATTAACTGATTTTTATCTGGCAACATTTCTAATGAACTTAAATTAAATCTTTTTAAAAACTCATCGGTCGTTCCGAAAAGCAATGGTTTACCTACCGCATCTTTTTTACCAACAACTTCAATTAGTTTATGGTCTAACAATATGTTAATTGCATAGTCGCAACTAACGCCCCTTATTTCTTCTATCTCTAGCCTTGTTATAGGTTGTTTGTAGGCTATTATAGATAGTGTTTCTATGGCACTCTTAGTTAAAGCACGCTCTCGTATTGGGCAAATAACTTTCATAATATCTTCAACCAAGTCAGAATTAGTAGCCAATTGCAATTTGTGATTAAACTCTAATAATACAATACCACTTGTGTCTTTATTATATTTTACGCGTAGCGTTTCCACGGCGGCATTTAATTCTTCTTCGGTAATTTCAAGTTTGCTAGTTATATCCACCATATTTATTGGTTCACCCGACACAAAAAGTATTGCTTCAACTAGTTTTTCAATTATTTCTCTTTCCATTTTTATTCCTTAGATTGTTTTTCAATTTGAATTTCACCACAAACTTCAGTTTGCACGACTTTTATTTCTTGTATTTTTAATAATTCTAACAAAGCCAAAAATGTATTTATAACTTCGCCTTTAGTAAAGTTTTCTTCAAGTAGCGAAGAAAATTCAATTTTATCAAACTCCATTAACCTATCTTTAATTTCAGATATTTTTTGAGCAACAGTAAATCTATCTTTTTGAATTTCTTTTGGAGCGACCACTTCTGCTTTGATTTCAATTTTATGCATAATGTGTGCAAATGCATCAAGCAGCGCATCTAAACTTAAATCTTTAAGTTCATACCTAACTGCCCCCGCAAGTTTATCTGGCTCTTTATATAACTTACCCGTATCTTCAATAGTTTTGAGTTTTTCGCTCTCTTCTTTAAATAGTTTATATTCTTCTAGCCTTCTAATAAGTTTGGTCTCTGGGTCTTCTTCGTCTGGGTCTTCTTCCACTGGTGGTTTTGGCAATAATTTTTTACTTTTAATTTGAACCAATGTGCTTGCAACATCAATAAAATCTGCTATTGTCTCTGCTGGATAATCAGACAAGTCTTTAATATACTCCAAAAACTGCTCTGTTATTTCACTTACGAAAATATCTTTAATATCCACCTTTGCTTGTTTTATTAAGTGCAACAACAAATCTAGCGGACCTTCAAACTTTTCTAGTTTATAACTATACCCACTGGTTTCAACATCGTCTTCATTTATATCTATATTATCTTGTGTAACATCTTCCATTACGCTACTCCTTTAAACAAATAAGCCAAAAAATGAACTCCACATTACTATCATACCAGTTCCCAAGAAACTTGTTACAACACCAACTAGCCAAGAAATAGCACCAAAGAATAGCAATGCTAGCATAATAAGCAGAGAATATCTTTGCAAGAATTGCAAAAATTTATTGCCTGGTTTTAAAAACAATTCAAGAATTTTGCTACCATCCAATGGATAAAATGGCAATAAGTTAAATACTGCAAGACTAAGGTTTATTTCAATACCAAACATACAAATATAATAAACTAGTCTAGAGAAAAACCCCGTTCCATACAAAAACGAATATGCAAAAGTTCCAAGACAAGAATATATAAGCGAAAAGAAAAGCGCAAGCACAAGGTTAGCCACAATACCAGCAATACTAACCTCAAACATACTTCGTCTGCCACGATTAAAATAATATGGGTTAATAGGCACTGGTTCTGCCCAACCAAATCCTAATACTAATAAACAAATAAAGCCATAAGCATTAAAATGAGCGAACGGATTAATGGTCATTCTGCCCATCATTTTTGCCGTTTGGTCGCCATTTTTATATGCCACAAAAGCGTGGGCAAATTCGTGAGTGCCTAAACTAAAGCATAACACAATTATATATGCCACTAACACTGCAATAAAAACAAGTATTGGCAAATGCAACTGAAACAATTGAAACAACATTATAGTTACTCTACTCCTTATGTTAATTATACACGAAAAAAGGCTTTTAAGTCAACTAACTTAAAAGCCATATTTTTACATAAGTTCCTTAACGTAATCTATGTATGTCTTCTTTTCTACGTCTTCCCTGCTTACTAGTTTTACGCTAAATTCAGAGTCGTTTATCCTAACCTTCAATTCGCCAAGTGCTGAGTCTTTTGTTATTGGAGCGTTTATTTTTGGCTCTATAATTTCTGAAATATCTTTAATTATAACTTCATCTTTCTTTGCTAGATAATATAGTTCGGTTTCTGGGTAAACAAGCACTTTATTTTGCTTGCCACCAACCACGTCAATTTCTTTAATTGGTGTATTTTTGTCTATCACTTTTACACTGGTGTAATTTGCAAAGCCATAATTTAATAGTTTAACAACATCGCCGAATCGGTCAGCACTTGTTTTTTCTCCCATTACAACTGCCACTAAACTTAACCCGTTCTTTTCGCCAAGTGCAGATATACAAAAGCCAGCGTTATCAGTATGCCCAGTTTTAGCAAGCACAATTTCTGGATTAGTTCTAACTAGCCTATTGGTGTTTGTTAAATTTGTAACACGGTTATCGCTATGAACCATATCATACATCCAAGTTTTTGAAAGCCGTTTAACTAAATCGTATTTATTTAATTCTCTAATTAAAACAGCCAAATCTTCACAAGTGGAGTAGTGTCCATCCACGTCTAGCCCAGTAGCGTTTACAAAATGCGTATTTTTAAGCCCGAGTTCTTTTGCTCTTTCGTTCATTTTTCTTGCAAACACTTCTTCACTTCCGCTAACCAACTCAGCAAGTGCCACGGCTGAATCATTCGCAGAAGCCACAGCCACCGACTTAATTAGTTCGGTTATGTTATATTCTTTGTTTGCATCCAAAAAGCACTCAGAACCTTCTTGACTTGCCGAATACTCGCTTATTCTTGTGTTTTTATTTATGTCTATTACACCCTTTTCAGCCTCTTCCATAACAATTAGTAGTGTCATCATTTTTGTCATACTTGCCATTGGCAGTGGCGTATCTGAATTTCTAGAAAGTAACACAGTGCCACTATTTGCATCCATCAATACAAGGTTATTAGCTTTAACATTTAGTGTTTTAATTATTTCTTCATTCGTGTTTTTTTGTAATAAATTTACCGTTTTTTGAATGGATGTTGCTTGTGCCGTGTTGCAAAAATAAGCGTTGCCCGCAAGTGGAACCGTAAGTAGCATAGACCCAATCATGCATCCACACACTAGTTTTTTAATATTATTTTCCATACTCTTTCCTTTTTTGTGATATACAACTAGTTTGTTTACTAAAGCAACTTTTATAAGCATAATAATGTCGAAAAAATATGAAAAATAAAAAACACCCAAGAATATTTAATTGGGTGTTAATTTTTTATATTTGAATAGATGCTATATTCCAAGTAGTTAATTCGTTACCTGCTGCATCGGTTGTTTTTGTTTCGGTATAGTAATATAGATAACTACCAATCTTTTCCATTGTTAGGCTTGTGCTTATGCTTACAGCAATAATTTTATCATCTAATTTAGATTCACCATAAGTAGAACCATCAATGCTAAATGTAACAAGTTTTTTATCTTTATTTAAACCATATATAGTTTCTTGGTCTTGGAAACAAATTGTGTTTTCAGTTGATGTAGAAAGTGTATAAGTGTTTACTCTAGCACCACCTTCCCACACAAAGTATACAAGTTTACCATTGTCTGTATCATCTGCCACTAGCCCACCATCATGAGTAAAGAATGGGGTTTTGTAGGTTTTGCCATAAGAAACAACATTCATTTTATCTAGCCCAGTCATTGTTGTTGTTTTATAATAATTAGAGTTTGCTGAATAATATAAATACCCATCAAATATTTCCTCTAAACTTACTGTAATACCTGAGGAAATTTGTTCACTAGATTTGCCATCTGGAGTCGCACGATATACCATATTGCCATTTTGACTTAGGTAGGTATCTTTTGGAGATGTTGTATAGAATAGATATGGGTCCGCCCCATTCCCTCTGCCAAATTCTGGAGAGAAAACAGCACCTGTCGCTTCTTCAGAAATAACAACTTTTTTGTTTTTCTTTATATCATATGAATACAAGTTTGAGCCTTCTAAAATTGTTATATATAGTTCCGTGTCTGTTGGTGCATAATATGCATACTTTAAATCATCACTAGTTTCAGTTGTGTAAATAACACTATATTTTTTGCCGTCAAGTCGAACTCGAACAAAACTTGTTCTATCTGTCATTGTTTCAGCTGCACTATTTTTAAAACTAGATGGTGTTGTGAAATATAGGTATTCACCAAAGCAATAAAGCCCACCATTTTTAAAACCAGCAACACCTTCCCAAACTAGTTCTGGTTCGCTTCCTTCAACAGGGTTATAGTCTGCATCGACTTTTCTTTTATATATACTAGACGCCTTAATTACTGCATTTTCGGTGGAATCTAATTTATCGGTACCACCAGCGATATAATACATATATCCGTCTTTAACTAGTGCCATACCGCCATTGCTGTAAGCTCCTAGTGCGTAACTTTTGACGCTATCGCTACAGCCAGTAAACAAAACTGCCGACATAATAACAATTGCAAAAGTCAAAATTGAAGAAATAATTTTTTTAAACATTTTCTAGTCCTCTATATTTTTTACTTGTGTTTACTTGTTTATTATAAGTCAGAAACCTTTTATTTGTCAACCATATTTTATGATTTTAAACTCACAGGTTTGCCGGTTACAGCATTTTCAATTAGCACCAAAAATCCAAACGAATCATAAATATTAGCGTGATAAAATTTTGCATATTCACCTAAGTTGTTAGAGTTTTTACTACGCTCTAGGGTAGTCGGTTCTGCTATTGCGATAAAGGACGGAAGTTCTTCTCCAACAACACTACTCCCCGCATAAATTTTACCAAGAATATACACTTCACCTGAGAAGTCTACCTTTCGCCAAATGCTATTTTTAAACTTTTTAGAAAGCAAATAATCTTCGTCGCCAACATCAAATAACATATCAAAATCATTTTTAATTGTATCAAAAAACAGTTCTTTGTTTTTAGACGCACTTATTTCTTTATTATTTGAAAAAATCTTTTGTGCCTTTTTTATAAAATAATCGGCTTCGCTTAAATAGTCTTCATCCGATTTTGAATTAGTTTTGGGTTCATTTTTTATTTCTTCAGTTATATTTGATGTGCTTGCTATTATCACATTATTGCAAAATATATCAATTAAAACATCCTTGGTTAACACAAAATTTTCTGGCAACGCAAATGAATACGGGTTTGAGTCCATAACCGTATAAAAGTTTTCTTCGTTTTCATCTGTTAAAAGAATTTCGTATTGTTCGGTTGGGTTAAAGTGAAAATTTACAATTCCCACTATCCCACATTCGGTTTCTTCTAAGTATATTCCAAACTTTAAAAGTTTATCTTTACTTGTTAGTAAATAAAAATGTTTATCCATATCCCACCTATAAATTCAATTATATAGTAGAAAAACGGATAAACAAATTTAATCATTTATAATAAATTGTCTTATTTACACTATTTTTATAATTTTATTTGTTAATTTTATAAAATCATTTACACTTAGGTTTTCAGCTCTTGCTAATGGGTTTATATTTAGTTCAGTCAAAGCACCAACGAGTGTTTCTTTTGATATGTGAAAATCTTTACTTAAATTAGAGACCATAACCTTTCTACGATTACTAAACGCACTTTTAACAACCTTTTCAAGCATTTCGTATTCTTTTAAATTAACACTGTCTTTTTTAGTTAATTGCAAAATAGCACTATCCACCTTTGGAACAGGATAAAACATTTGCTTATTCACAATTCGCTTTATTTCCACGTCCGCTAGATAATGTACTATTACAGATATAGCTCCATAATCGCCACTGGTTTCACTGCTTGCTATTCTTTCTGCCACTTCTTTTTGAACCATAACAGTTAAACTAGAAACTTTTTCATCTTTTAAGAACTTAAATAAAAGTGGCGTTGTTATATAATAAGGAATATTTGCAACCAATTTATATTTGTCAACTTTTTCGCCTGCGTTTGATTCTAGCGTTTGTAAAATTTCTTCATTTGACGTTTTTAACGCGTCTGCGTATTCTATTTTTAGATTTTTGTTTTCACTTTCCAATTCAGATAAAATTGATTTAAGAGATGTGTCTATCTCATAACTCAAAACAAATTTTGCGTTATCACACAAAACTTTAGTTAGTGTGCCAGCACCCGCCCCAACTTCCACAACAAAGTCGTCAGCTGTAATATTCGCATCATTTGCAATTGCCACCAACAAGTTTTTATCTTTTATAAAGTTTTGACCTAATGATTTTTTAAACTCATGCCCACCAAACTCGCCGTTATTTTTTATTCCCATAAATAATTTTCCTTATTTTTTTATTTTTAGTATAAAACCAATCTAATTTACTTATATTACAAGTATACAAAAGAAAAAAACATCAAGCAACCAAAGAAATGCCAACGACCACCTAACGGCAATTAAAAACACTAAAGATGGGTTCCAAGATTTAGTCTTGGAACTTTTTTTGTTTTTATATTTTTAAAAGTCTTTCTGCGTTTGCGGTTGTAATTTTTAGTATTTCGTCTGTTGTCATATTCAAAACGCTCGCAATTTTTTCAGCCGTAACCAAAACAAATTTTGGTTCATTCACTCTACCTCTATATGGGCTAGGTGTTAAAAACGGACTATCTGTTTCAATTAGTAATCTATCTAAAGGAACCGCCTTTAAGGTTTCTTCCAAATAATATTCTTGGTTTTTCTTGCCATAAGTTATAATGCCTGAAAAACTAACATAAAAACCTAAACTTAAATATTCTTTCACTTCTTCTACATTCGCTGAACAACAGTGCAGTATCCCGCCATTTGTTAAATACTCTTTATTTTCGTTTAATATTTTTAGAGCATCAGCGTGAGCATCTCTAATATGCATAGCAATAGGTAAGTTTAGTTTATGAGCAAGCTTAATTTGACTAACAAACACCGCTTGTTGCAAGTCATGTGGAGTGTTATATTCATAATCGCTATAATCAAGACCAATTTCGCCAACGCCAACAAATTTTTTGTTTGTCTTTCGCAAGTTAATTAAATATTCTTCATATTCCTCATTATATTTATTTGCGTCGTATGGGTGCAAGCCAGCAATTAAAAATATGTTGTTAAAACCATTTGTCTTTTCAAGCGTATCTTCAATAGACTTCTCGTCTCCAGCAATTGCAACTATCTTTTTTAATTTGTCGTCTTTCATACTATGAGCAATACTAGACACATCATAATCTCTATCTAAATGTGCATGTGTATCTATTGCGTACTCATGTAGTGTGTCATCTACACTATATTCTAAAATCTTTTTATGTTTACTCATAAACTCATTATAATTAATAGATTAAATATTGTCAAGTTTAATAAAACTAGCAACTCTTTCATATATTTGTATATGAATAAAATTTGGTCTTTTGTGTTGCTTCTTTGCATTGCTATTTGTATGTTTATAGACCCTAGTAACATTTTGCCAACCATTCTTGCTGGTAGTAAAAACGCACTTATGTTATCTTTTGAACTACTTGCAATTTATGCAGTTTGGCTTGGTATTATATCTATAATAGAAAACACAAAACTTTCTTACTACATTGCAAAATGTTTATCGCCTATTATAGATTTATTTTGGGGCAAAAATATAAATAAAGAAGCAAAAAAATATTTAAGTTTATCGATTTCCGCAAGCCTTCTTGGCACAAGTGGGGCAAGCGTTCCACTAGGGATAAAAGCAATAGAAAAGTTAGACGACAAGTCTGGCTATGTTACCTATCCTATTATAATAACCATTGTGTTTGCAAGTGCGGGTTTGCAGTTTTTGCCAACCACCATAATGAGTTTAATGACAGTAAGCGGTTCAACAAGCCCCGAGTTTATAGTTATCCCCACTTTTTTAGCCGGACTAGTTACAACATTTAGTGGCATAGGATTAGCGGTTTTATGTGAAAAAATTTCAACCAAATTAAAAAGGAGAAAAAAATGATTTACATATTACCTATCATTTTGGTTGCCATTTTTATATACGCCCTTATAAAAAAGATACCCGCTTACGACTACTTTACCCAAGGAGCAAAATCTGCATTTAATTTAGTTCTGTCCATATTCCCGTATCTAGTTGCAATTTTTATTTTTGTAGAACTGCTTAATGTGTCGGGTGTAAGCAACTACTTATGCAAAATTCTTTCTCCTGTTTTTGAGTTTATAGGTATCCCAAGCGAATTAAGCAAACTAATAATTTTGCGACCATTTAGCGGAAATGGAAGCCTTGCAATCGTTCAAGAAATATACACAAAATACGGAACCGATAGTTACGTTGGGCGTTGTGCTAGCGTTGTGATTGGAGCATCGGATACAATTTTTTATGTGGTTAGTGTATATTTTTCTACCATAAAAATTAAGCACTTTAGATACCTTTTACCCGTTTGTTTGGTAGCTTGTTTGCTTGGAAGCATTAGTGCATGTCTGCTTGTTAGGCTGTTTATGTTTTAAATTTTCAAGCCCACCACAAAGCACCTATTGCCACCAAAGCAAACTATCAAGGAACCACATATTCCCGAATTTAGCCCAATTTTCGCGGTATAATTAAAAATTAAATTTCAAATTAAACCTAAATTTTAAAAAATAAACGCACATTTCGTTTAAATTATAAAAAATAAAAAACAGCCTAAATCAGACTGTTTTTTATTTATAATTTTTTAGCATAGACTAAAACTCTTTCAAGTTTTCCATTTAATACTTTTTTCTCTATAATTTTAAAATTGT
>USNN01000033.1 GCA_900556185.1 uncultured Eubacteriales bacterium | reverse complement strand
TAAAAAGTTTGCAGTAGAGTCTAAAAAGTATCTAAAAATTACTATTCTTGCAAAAGCAACTGGCATTGAAGAAGGTAAATTTGCATCAATTAATTTTGGTAGTTTAAATACCACATTCAATATAAGCAATAGTGAAGATTATGTAGAATATACAATTTATGTAGACAATTCAAATGGTTCAGAAACCGCTTCTATAGACTATAATTTCGAACTTTTAAATAGTGCCGGAACACTTGTTATAGACTCAATTAAAATTGAAGCTCCAGAAAACTTAGATAGTGCAAAATCTAGTTATCCAGATGGCGATACAGACACAGTTAAATTTGTTAAATTAAATTCCACCGATAGTAGCGATGACACTAAAAAAGACGAACTTACCACCGAAGATAAGAGTAATACTCTAGAAATCTTCCTTGCAGTATTCTCTTCTATCCTACTTGTTGGCGCAATTGTATTCGCTCTTGTTTATACAAGATTAAAAACAAAAATTAAACCTCGTAAAAAGCCAGAACAAAACAAAGTTGACGATACAAACGATGGCGAAAAAGGATTTATTTAAAAAACCTCCCCACATCAAATTGGTGTGGGGCTTTTTATTGCTTAACTACTTGCAAATAGCGTAAAAATGTAGTAAAATAAATAAAATATTTTTTAGGAGAAAACAAACTATGTTATGGATAGATGAAGCAGTTCAAAAACTAATTAACGACCACCCAAACAAAGATGAGTTTGTCTGTGCCGCTGGTATTAGTCCATCAGGACCAATTCACATCGGTAATTTCAGAGAATTTTTAACCTCATACTTTGTTCATACTGGGCTAAAACGTGCTGGCAAAAAGTCTAGATTTATTATGAGTTTTGACGATTTTGACAGATTACGTAAGGTTCCGTTTGCAGTCAAACAATTAGTTGGCGATGCTTACGATAAATATATTGGCACCCCATACGCAGATATACCTGACCCATATGGTTGCCACTCTAGTTACGCTGAACACTTTGAAGAACAATTTAAAAACGCAGTTAAGCAATTTGATATTGACTGCGAATTTATTACCCAAGCAAAAGAATATCGAAGTGGCAGATATGACGACCAAATTATAAACGCACTTAAAAATCGAAAAATAATTTATGATATTTTGTATGAATACAAAAGCCAAGAAGCAACCGAAGAAGGCAGAGAGTCTTACGTCCCTATTTCAGTGTATTGCTCTCATTGCGGAGCCGATTCCACCACTGTTACAAGCGTAGATGAAGACAATGCAGGCTTTAATTACACTTGCAAATGCGGGCACTCTGAACATGTTCGTGTAAAAGAGTTTCACAATATTAAACTAGTGTGGAAAGCTGACTGGCCAATGCGATGGGCAGAAGAAAAAGTTACCTTTGAACCAGGTGGCAAAGACCACGGGACTGAAGGAAGTTCATATACCGTTGGTAAAATTATTGTAGATAAGGTGTTTAACTACACTGCCCCAGACTTTGTTATGTATGAGTTTATAGGCATTAAAGGTGGCGGTGGCAAAATGAGTAGTTCAACTGGCACAAGCATTACCCCAGAAGAACTATTAAAGGTATGCCCACCAGAAATGATTCTTTGGTTATACGCTAAAGTTCCAGCAAGACAAAGTTGGAGTTTTTGCTTTGATGATGAAATTTTGCGTCAATACCACGAGTTTGACCGAAGTTTATCTGCTTACACTAAAGAAAATTGCCCAGCAAACATTAAAGAAGTGTTTGATGCAATTAGTTACGGCAGAACAATAACCCCTAACCCAGTTTCAGCTCAACTATTATTTAGTTTAGGTAGTATTGTAAACTTTGAACCAAATATGACCTACACGCTTTATAAAAAAGTAGATAGTTCTATAACTCAAGAACAATTAAATGAAAGATTGTCTAAAATCGCCTACTGGGCAGAAAATTATTCACCAGAAAGCATAACTAAACTACTAGAAAGCAAAAATGAAGAATATTATAACTCACTAACCGATAAAGAAAAGCAAGACATTTTAAAATTGTATGAAACTATGAAGAATAACGATATTCCAGTAGAACAACTTCAACAAGTGTTATATGATATTCCAAAACTAGAAGGCTTAACCGATAAGGAAAATCAACCATATCAAAAGAAGTTCTTCCAAAATGTTTATATGCTTTTAACTGGTAAATCTGCTGGTCCAAGGCTATACTTATTCTTGGGTGCACTAGATAAGTCTATGTACTTAAACCTTTTAAATTTCTAAGGAAAATGGTGTTATGTTAAACATAGTATTAGTAGAACCAGAAATACCACAAAACGCTGGAAACATACTTAGAACAGCAATGGCTACAAACTCTAAAGTGTATCTTGTAAAACCACTAGGATTTACGCTAGACGACAAACACTTTAAGCGTGCTGGTATGGACTACCTTAAAAACGCTGACTATGAAATTATAGATAGTATAGACGACCTAATTGAAGCCAATAAAGACAAAACTTTTTATTTTGCTTCAACTAAGTCAAAGCATCGCTACGATGAGGTTCACTACCCTGATGGTTGCTTTATAGTGTTTGGCAAAGAGTCTTTTGGTTTAAGAGAAAGCCTACTTAAAAAGCATTACGACAATTGTATTCGTATTCCAATGAACAAAGACGCAAGAAGTTTAAATTTATCTAACTCGGTAGCAATTATTGTATATGAGGCTTTGCGTCAAAACAATTTTAATAATTTAAAAAGCACTGGTGAATTAACTGGCAGAATAGACTAAGGTAACTCTTAGTCTATTTTTATATCCACCCCACTAAAAATTGACACAAAAAAATAGTTAGACTTTAATTTTAGTCTAACTATTTTTTATTTATTAATTTAATTACTTTTCTTCGTATACACTTACTTTTTTGCCATCTTTGCCAACTCTTTCGAATTTAACAACGCCAGTAACTTTTGCGTATAGAGTATCGTCATCGCCAATACCAACATTAGTTCCTGGGTGGATTTTTGTTCCACGTTGTCTAACCAAGATGTTTCCAGCAAGTACTGTTTGACCATCGGCACGCTTAACGCCTAATCTTTGAGCGTTACTATCTCTGCCGTTTTTGGTTGAACCGCCACCCTTTTTATGAGCGAACAGTTGTATATTCATAAACATATTACTTTACCTCCAATTCTATAAAATCTGAAAAACCTTCGTTTAAATCAGAAATACCTAGTAACATCGTGTTTGTAATTACATCCACATCATGTTGGGTTTCTTTAGATAATCCCGATGGAATTTCTATAGACAAATACCCTCTTTCGTCATCTCTTACAGTTTTTGCATTTACGTTTGCAACCATAAGTATGCCCATTAATGCGGTTTGCACAATACTAGATAATGCAGAGCAAACAATATCTTCACCTGCTTCACCATAGTTTGTATGCCCATCACAAACAATTTTTTTAATACTGTTACCTTTTTTCTCTATAGTTACATTTGTCATAATTAACCAATTGAAACTACTTTTAATTTTGAATATGGTTGACGATGGCCTTGTTTAACGTGTTCGTTTTTCTTTGCTTTGTACTTGTAAACAACGACCTTGTCTTCTTTGCCATTTTCTAAAACTTCTGCTTTAACAGCAACTTTGTTAGCTGAAGCACCTGTTTTAACATGACCTTGGTCATCAACAAAAAGCAAGCACTTTAGGTCTACAGTAGAACCTACTTCTGCGTCAATTTTTTCTGTTTTGAAAAATTTGCCAACTTCTGCTTTGTGTTGTTTTCCACCAACTTCTACAATTGCGTACATGAAATTTTCCTCCTCTCTCCAGTCTCACCGCTAAGGCGAAAATAAATTTTGCTTAAAAAGCCTTTTACGTGTGGCACATTAATGATTGTATCACACACACATAATTTTGTCAATAATTATATTTTCATAATTTTATTATAAATAATTAACAAGTTCAAAAACACTTGTAGTTTGCGGAATTTCCGTCTTTTTTAGCCACAAGTCTAGTTCTGAAAATCTAAACAATTCGTTGCAATTCTCATCTATCACAATAAACTCGGTTATTCGGTTTTTAGAGTGAAACCTATTTAGTTCATAAACTTTCACGTTTTTAGGCACCGAAACCGTCACCCACCTAACACTTTTAGTGGTAGCGAGTTTAGTTATATCAATTTTTTGATACACTGCGTCTTTTGCACTGCTAGTTGCCGTAAACAGCAAAAAAAACGCCATAACCCCAAGGCTTAAATTAATGTTATTAAAAATTGTCAACACAAAACATAAAAACAAAACTACCGAAAAGGCGATTGTCAATTTTTTCACGATACCAGCACTCTTTTTTCTCTCCATTTTAGTTGACAATACACACAAAAGCACCCTTCCACCATCAAGTGGGAAAAACGGCAACAAATTAAACACACCCATCATAAGATTAGTTTTAAATATTTCGTCGGTAAAATTGTACACCCACGGCGCAACCCACCAAAGACCCAAAAGTATTAAGCATATAACAAAGTTAACAGCAGGTCCTGCTAGAGCTATGTATATTTCGTCTACACTATCAAAACTATCAGTGTCGCCATAAACTTCGGCTCCAAACGGCATAAGCCTAATTTTATTCATTTTATAGCCAAAGTGTTCTGCAACCAAACTATGCCCCAGTTCGTGCAACAGGGCGAACAACGAGCACCAAATAAACACCGAAAACGCCCCAAATAAAGCAAGAACAACACCTAGCAGTATAAATAGTGGGTGAATAGTCAACTTAAACTGAAAATGCCGTTTTTTCATTAATTTAGCCCCTTAATTTCATCTAAACTAAGTTTTCTTTTACCATAAAACACTTCAGCATAAAGATATGAGCCGTTCACCGACCCAATTACTTCACCAACTTCCACTTCCTTATTTTTAATTACACCCACAATAAGATTGAATAGTTTGCACTTTATTTTATTTTTAGTTAAAACTATTGCGCCATCACTAGTTATTTCAGATACCTTGCAGTCTATTGGTGCATATATAACCGAATTTTCCAAAACTTCTATTTTTATTTTGCCCGCTTCTTCACTCATATTTAAAATTGGTGAAGGCAACAACACCTTTTCAGTTCCAGCAAGGTTTAGTTTATAATCGGTGCTATCCACAAACTTTAATTTGTAGTCGTTTTCTATATCAAACACCCTTTCACTTAGGTTGGTATTAATTAAATAGCAAACCGCTACCGTGCTTAAAACAAATATAGCAAGCATACAACTTAAAAACTTATAAGTTATCTTTTTCTTCATAATAAAGTATATTTTACCAAAAATAATTTATAACTATTATGTCTGTCATAGCACTCTAAACCCCTTTAAATTAAAGCGATTTAGCACTTGCATCTAACCACAATTTTTATATCTATCTCACTAGTGGATATATTTGCTGGCTCCGAATAAACGTCTACACCTGTAACCACCCCGTCTAGCCCTGAGTTTATTGCGTTTTTAATAAGTTTATCTATATAAATAAATTTATTATAATTGTCTTTACAAATTGCATTTTTAGTTCGGTTAAATATAGAATCCATAATTTATACTCTCCCCACTATAATCCTAAATTCTTTTAAAAGTGATTTATCTTTATTAAATAAGGTCTTCAGATTTTTACCCACACACAAGTTAATATTTTCGTGAACTACTCCAATAACTGGCACAAGTAACAGTTCTTCAATTTGACTAACGGTTACCATATCCCCACTTTTAACGTATTTATCCACTAGCCTGTTCACCACCACTACAATATCAAACTTACCTATAGACTTTAATTTTTGAATAGTTTTACTTGCATCCACAAGCGAAGTTATTGTGGGCGTTACCACAACTATAATTTTTGTTGCTGGCATTATGGCTCTTTCAAACGAAAAATCTAGCCCCGCTGGAGCGTCTATAATTGTATAATCAAAAACCTTATTTAATTTTTGAATTAGTTTACTAAAATTGTCCTTACTAACTAATTTATTACTATTTATAGTAGAACTAGTTAGTAAATACAACGTTTCTAGCATATCGTCTTTATTAACAGCCTGATTAAGCCTGCAATTACCTTCTACTATATCCAAAAAATCGTAACAATTATCACTAGTTTCCACACCCAACACACAGTCTAGGTTATTAAGCCCAAAGTCGCCATCCACCAAGCATACCGAGTTATAATCTAGTGCTAAAACAATGCCCAAATTGGCTGTAATGGTGGTTTTACCAACTCCACCTTTCCCACTAACAACTGCTATTACCTTTTTCTCTACCATATCTTCCCCAATAAAAAAACTTGATAGATAAATTATCTATCAAGTGACTATTGTTATTAAAACTGATTTTTGTATTATTTTTTGTTTTTTGGTCTAAATCTAAAAAATGGCTTATTCTTCATAAATATTGCGAAGAAAATAATCAATATTTGCATTGGTATTCCAATAAAAAATAGTAGCCAAGCCTTAGTGCCAATAAACGTGATATACACACTAATTAAAATAGACCAAACTAACAGTGAAACACATATAGATGTAACTAACCTATTTGCCCACAAGGCACTAAACACTGTTGCAACAATCATTGTAACAGGAATAGCGTATATAAAACTTCGCCATGCACCCGCAACTCCAACCATATTAAGAACCACATACACAAGCGTTGCAATAAGCCAAACTAGCCCACACGAAAGCAATGTTGCCATTAACCTACGGATTGTAAGTGCCTTTATATTTGGAATATCCACAGGGTCCGATTCATCGTGCTTGGTAAGAAGGTCGTCTACTTTAACGCCAAATAAATCTGCCATTTTTTTAAGCACAATAACATCCGGCACCCCGTTTCCACGCTCCCATTTAGATATAGATTTATCTGAATAATTTAATGCTTCTGCTAAATCCAACTGGGTTAAGCCAGATGCCGTTCTGTATTTAACAATATTTTGTGCTAATATCTGTTCCAATTCTTCCATACCATAAGTATATACTAAAAATTTTAATTTTTCAACTAAAATGGCGTCAATTTTTCACTTCTCTACTGTGGATAGAGTTGTTTTTATTAACTCTACTACCACAAAAACTGCAATAGACTAATCAAATTATCAATAGATTTACTAATATAATAACACGTTGTACACTTATCATATACTAAACATAAGGAGGACACTATGCGAGAATTTATCTTAAGCACCGAAAATGCGTGCGATTTAACTAAAACTCAAATTGAAGATATGAATGTAAGCGTAATGCCAATGAATTTTTATATTGATGGAGAAGAATTTTCTTCTAGCACATCAACCCTATCAACTGTTGATATATGCAATAAAATGGAAGCAGGTGCAATAACAAGAACCAGCCAACCAAACGAAACTGAGATAGAAAATTATTTAACAACTTTACTAAACTCAGGCAAAGACATTCTTCACTTGTCTTTTTCTAGCGGAATGAGTGGCACCTGTGAAAGATTTAAGTATGTTGCAGATAAACTAAATGAAACCCACGAAAATAAAATATATGTTGTGGACACACTTTGCCAATCATCTGGACTTGGACTATTAATCTCTATACTAAACCAAAAGATTAACGAAGCAAACTTAAGCATAACCGAAGCCGTAGAGCTAGCGGAAAGCCTAAAATTAAGCATTGTTCACTTTTTTATGGTAGATGATTTAAAATATCTTGCTCGTGGCGGAAGAATACCAAAATCTATTGCTCTTATTGGCAATTTAATTAAACTAAAACCAGTTTTGCACGTAGATAACACTGGCAAAATTGTGCAAGCCCAAAAGGTTATTGGCAAGAAAAAAGCATTTCACACAATAATAGAAAAGTTTAAAAAGTATTATAACGGGCAATCTAATAAAGTGTTTATAAGTGAAGCCAAAGCTATTGAAGATGCTGAGGAATTAAAGTCTGAACTACTAAAAATAAACCCTAATTTAGATATTACCATTAACCCACTTGGCCCTATTATTGTTTCTCACTCAGGACCGGGGACACTTGCCCTATATTTCACCGCTTACACAAGAAACGCATAAAATATAAAGTTTTTAGATACAAAAAAGGTCGGAAATCTCCGACCTTTTTATTCTAACTAAATTATCTAAGTCTTGCACCGCACTGTGAGCAAACCTTATCTTCTGGTTGAACTCTAGCGCCACAATATTCGCATTTAGTTTTCTTTTCGGCTTCTTCAGCTTTTGCTTGTTCTTTTTGTTCAGCCTCTTGTTTTTCGGCTTGTTTCTTTCGTTCTGCAGTAACAAGAACTAAAATAATACCAACTATAGCACCTACAACACCAATCACACCAATTACCACTACTGTGGTTGCGTTCTTTTTAGACTTAACACACTCTAGATATTCCCCATCATCTTCAAGGGTCATATTTTTATAGTCCATAGGAATAGCGTCGGTATCTGCGTCAATTTCTTTATCGTTAACTGCAAGTTTAATTGTAGAACCCTTTTTAGGAATGTTTTCTAATTCATAAACGCAGAATGAATAACCTTCAAACTCCTCGCCTGCTTCATTTTCAAAAGTGAATGTAATGTAATACTTGTTATGCTTATAAAAATTGTCTTTAACTTTACCATCAACCTGAAGGGCTTCGTCTACTTCTGCGTCGTGAATCATAACCAAATAATATTTTTGCTCTTGCTTTATCATATTAATGTCAGCTGCGGCTTCACCAATTAATGAGCCACCAGCAAAAATTGCTAGTAATGCACAAGCACCAATAAAGCCAATAATCATTAAAAGAACTTGTCTTAAATTATTTAAAACTAAAGTCGTTCCCCAAAAACTTATATATCTAGGACCTCTTGGAATAAAGCTTACAGAGCCACTACTCCCTGAACTACTCCTACTACTTGAACTACTCCTACTACTTGAACTATGTGAAAAACCACCTCTAAACCCACCATGTGAGCCAGAACCACCTCCATGCGAACCTGCTGGCATAATGTTACCTCCAATAAATTTTACGATAATATTTTATCATATGTTAAATCTTTTTTCACCTATTTTTTCAACATTTTGTTAAAAAATGTAAAAAAGAGCAGATTTTTTTCTGCTCTCTTTTTAAACTATTTCTGGTATAGTTTTCCAATCATATTTTGTAGATAATTTTTGCAACAATTCTTGCTTTTTATTCTCGGTATACTTTTTGAAGTTTTTAGATTGTGTTAAAAACAATAATCTATCAGAAATTTTCTTGTTGTCTTCATAAATCTTTTCAACAATTTTTGCTTCTACCCCATACCTTTGTTTTGTGGTCATTGGCGATAAGTGTAAGCTGTGCCATAAAACTTCTTTTAAAGATTCATACCTATTTCTATTTTCAAAT
>USNN01000032.1 GCA_900556185.1 uncultured Eubacteriales bacterium | reverse complement strand
ATTAAGGCTGTATTTAGATCATGGGATAATCCAAGAGCTAATGTGTATAGAAGAGATAATGATATTCCTTATTCATGGGGAACTGCTGTTAATGTTCAATCTATGGCTTTTGGTAACATGGGTGAAGATTGTGGAACAGGTGTTGCGTTTACTCGTGATCCAGCTACTGGAGAAAAAGGATTATTTGGTGAATTCTTAACTAATGCTCAAGGTGAAGATGTTGTTGCTGGTGTTAGAACTCCAATGCATATTAGTGAAATGGAAGAAAAATTCCCAGAAGCATTTAAAGAATTTGTTAGTGTTTGTAATACTTTAGAAAATCATTATAGAGATATGCAAGATATGGAATTTACTATTGAAGATAAGAAGCTTTATATGCTTCAAACTAGAAATGGTAAAAGAACCGCTGCCGCTGCTATTAAAATTGCTTGCGATTTAATAGACGAAGGTATGATAACCGAACAAGAAGCATTAATGCAAATTGATGCAAAAACATTAGATATGTTGTTGCACCCACAATTTGATGCAAAAGCACTTAAAGATGCTGAAAAGAATGTTATTGGAAAAGGTATTGCTGCTAGCCCAGGTGCTGCCGCTGGTACTATTGTATTTACTGCTGAAGACGCTGTTGAAGCAGGAAAGAGAAAGGAAAAGGTTGTTCTTGTAAGACTTGAAACCTCTCCAGAAGATATCGAAGGTATGAAATATGCTCAAGGTATCCTAACCGTTCGTGGTGGTCAAACATCTCACGCTGCCGTTGTTGCTCGTGGAATGGGAACCTGCTGTGTTTCTGGTTGTGGCGACATTAAAATGGATGAAGAAAACAAATGCTTCACACTTGCTGGCAAAACTTATCATGAAGGAGATGCTATTTCTCTTGATGGTTCTACCGGTAACATCTATGATGGTCTAATCAAAACTGTTCCAGCTGACCCTAACAGTGGTTATTTTGGCAGAATTATGAAACTTGCAGATAAGTATAAAGAACTTGGTGTTAGAACAAACGCAGATACTCCTCAAGATGCAAAAAGAGCCGCTGAACTAGGTGCTCAAGGTATTGGTCTATGCCGTACAGAGCATATGTTCTTTGACCCAGATAGAATTGGTGCATTCAGAGAAATGATTTGCTCAGATACAGTTGAACAAAGAGAAAAAGCTCTTGCAAAAATTGAACCTATGCAACAAAAAGACTTTGAAGGCTTAATGGAAGCCCTAGAAGGAAAATCTGTTACAATTAGATTCTTGGATCCACCTTTGCATGAGTTCGTTCCAACAAGTGAAGAAGATATTAAAGCACTTGCTAAAACTCAAGGCAAAACAGTTGCTCAAATTAAGCAATTAATTAACGATCTTCACGAATTTAACCCAATGATGGGTCACCGTGGATGCAGACTTGCTGTAACTTATCCTGAAATTGCAGTTATGCAAACAAAGGCTGTTATTAAGGCTGCTATTGCAGTTCAAGCAAGACATAAAGACTGGAAAGTTTGCCCGGAAATTATGATTCCACTAGTTGGCGATGAAAAAGAATTAAAGTTTGTTAAGAAAATTGTAGTTGAAACAGCCGATGCTGTTATTAAAGAAGCTAAATCTAACTTAACATATGAAGTTGGTACTATGATTGAAATACCAAGAGCTGCATTGCTTGCAGACCAAATCGCTGAAGACGCAGAATTCTTCTGTTTTGGTACAAACGACTTAACTCAAATGACATTTGGATTTAGCCGTGACGATGCTGGTAAGTTCTTGCCTTCATACTATCAAAACAAGATTTACGAATCTGACCCATTCTCAAGACTAGACACCGAAGGTGTTGGTAAACTTATGGAAATGGCAATCACACTTGGAAGAAAAACAAGAAAGAATCTTCATGCTGGTATTTGTGGTGAACACGGTGGGGACCCATCTTCAATCGAGTTCTGCCATAAGATTGGTCTAGATTATGTTTCTTGCTCTCCATTTAGAGTTCCTATTGCAAGACTAGCTGCTGCTCAAGCTGCAATTAAGTTCCCTAGGAAGAAATAGTTTTCTATAATAAATAATTATAAAAGGATATATCAAAATTGGTATATCCTTTTATTTTTCTTGAGTTTTGGGTGCTATGTGAGATATAATACTGGTATGGAAAAGTGTTTAATTTGCCCTAGGCATTGTAATGTAAATAGAGAAAAAGTTAAAGGCTTTTGCGGTGAACAATCTGCAAGAGTTTCGCTTGTGTCACTTCATAAATGGGAGGAACCCATTATTAGTGGCGATGAAAAAAGTGCTGGTAGTGGCACAATATTTTTTACTGGGTGCAACCTTAAGTGCGTGTATTGTCAAAACTATGAAATTAGCAATAATGGAGAAGGAAAAATAGTTACCGCTGAAGATTTGGTGGGTATTATAAAAGACCTAGAGCGGGCAGGGGCTAATAACATAAATTTTGTTACTCCAACACATAATACAGATACCATTATTAAAGCCTTGAAGTTATATAAACCAAAAGTTCCAGTTGTTTGGAATACTAGCGGATACGAAAGCGAAGAAACAATTGAAAAATTAAAGGGTTTAGTGGATATATTTTTAACAGACTTAAGGTATTGCAGTGAAGAACTAAGCGAAAAGTATTCAAGCGCCAAAGATTATTTTAAAGTGGCTACAAAAGCCATAAAAAAATACCGTGAGCTAGTGGGCGCAGATGTAATTGAAAACGGACTTATGAAAAAGGGTGTTATTGTAAGAGTTTTAGTGTTGCCTAGCCACACCGATGATACCGTTAAAATTATAGATTGGATATACAATAACTTGGGTGAAAACCAAATAATATCAATAATGGGGCAATATTTGCCTGTATACAGGGCGTTTGAATTTAAAGAGATAAATAGACGAATTACAAAACTAGAATATAAAAGAGTGCTAAATAAAGCCCTAGAATGTGGCTTTAAAAACATTTATGCTCAAGAATTAGATAGTGCGTCTTCTGAATACATCCCAGACTTCAAAAGCACCAATAAACCCTTTGGTTATTAAAAAAATACTATGCGTCTTGCATAGTATTTTTTGTTTCTATTTACTTATATTCAAGATATATTTCGTTGTCTTTTAACATTTTTAGTTCTCGGCGTGCCATATCTTCTATGTATATGCTAGAAGAGTGGTATTCCATATCGGTTTCAAGTTCGCTTTGTGTTTTGTTTAAATTATCTATAGACTGTGTTACATCGTCTATCTTACGGTTTAGTGAATTGATTTTTATGTATTCTGCTATAATTATTGCCACTAGTAAAAATACAAACGCTGTGGCAACACTAGTTATAATTTTAACTAGTTTGGTTAATCTTTCCACGGTCATAATTTTTCCTCCTAAAGTTTAACTTTGGTTTCAATTTAATTATTGCCTGTCTAAGTTTATTATAAACAAAACCAGCCATATTTGCAACCAAATTTTTTAATGTTTCTGTGCTAGCAACAAATCCTAAGATAAAGCCTAGGCACAAGTAAAACCTTATAATTCCATAGGTATAAGTTAGGGTGATGTGAGAAAAAACAAGACCAATTAAAACAAAACAAATTATATCAATTATTATTTCGGTGGCAATAAAGAAGTTTGTTAGTCTTCTTAAAAATAGCCCCGCAAGGTATATAAGCGACGCTAGTATGCCATAGAAGGCGAATAGGGTAAATAGTTCCATTTTTTATTACTTAAAGACTTTTTCAAATAAATTTTTCTTCTTTTCGTTATATTTTAATTCGTTTAAAATGCCAGTTAGATACAGTTCTTTCTGCTCGTTGTTTAGGTTCTTAATTTTTAGGTCTGTGCCACCTATTGTAAGTTTTCCGCAAGCAGTTTTTAGTTCTACACTGGTGGTCGTGGCACTAATTACTTCGGTTACACCTGTTATATGAATTTGTTTTCTAGATTGTATTTCAATATTGTTGGTTCCTTCAAACTCGGGTTCTTTTTTTGTTTTATTGTCCATAAAGCCCTCCTTTAATTAAATTTATGTGAATAGGGTAACGTTTAGCACACTTCTTTAAAATATGACAAATAAGTTAAAATTTCTATTAAAGGAAACTAGCAGTAAAATAGTACAATGGACCTAGGAGAAGGTAAAATTGAAAAGAATAGTAAAACTCATTGGTTCAAATTTGTTAATATTTGTGGTCGGGTACTTGATGTGTTTGGCTGGATTTAACAAGTTGGTTTTGCCATTTTTTGTGGCATTTGTTTTTGCTGTATTTTTCGTTTTTAACAATTATTTTTATTATATTTTTGGCTTAATACTATCTGTATTGTTATTTAACTTTGGTGTGTGGGGAATAGTAGTTGATTTAAACATTTTTTTAGTGATAGTTGCGTTAATATTTATATTTAAAAAGATGGGAAGGTTAAAACTCTGGGCGTTAATTCCGTTTGTGCTTTTAGCCGAGGTTATGCAAGTATTATTTTCAATTAAAACCAGTCAGGGGTTTATAATTTCTATTATTGGCGTGTTTGTTTCGGTTGTATTTTTATATAGCTATATTTTATATTTTAAAACAATTAAGGTTCGGGGTATTGGTAGTAAACTTACCCTAGATGAACTACTAGGCTTAGTTTTGCTAGTTGTTCCCATAATTTATGCAACCAGCAAAATATATGTGTATAGGTTTAGTTTGGTGGAGTTTATTTTGCCACTTTGCGTGTTGCTTGTAAGTGGGGTGTTAGAAGATAAGTCTGCTTTTGGGTTCTCGGTGATACTCAGTTTAGGTGTTGGGTTTAATAGGCTAAGTTTAGCGCTCGTTGGTAATTATATTTTGGTTGCCGTATCGGTTATTGTTGTTAAAAAGGCTGGCAAAATTATTCAAGTATGCACCATGATAGTTTTAAGTTTAATGCTTGGAATATATTTTAAACTTTATGATAACCTAGGTCTTATTGGACTTTTACCGCTAACACTTGCGGGAGTAATTTATATAATTATTCCAAATAAACTTATTTACAAATTAAAGCAAAGCGTGAATAGTGAGCAAATAAAATTGTCACTAGAAACAATTGTAAATGCAAGTGAAGAACGGGGTATAAAAAACCAGTTAAAGCAGGTATCAAGCCTTTTTTATGAGATGCATGATATTTATAAAAATATGGTAATAGGCAGGTTAGATAGTGCTCAGGTAGAAGATTATTTATACTCTGATGTGGTGTCGGTTAACTGCAAAAATTGTGCTAAGTACCAAACTTGCCACGAAGGGCGGACTGTTATTCCAAGGGTATTAAGAGAGCTTGTTAAAAAGGGGCTAAATAAGTATTCCTTGAGCATAATAGACATTCAAACGAGTCTTGCTTGCGTGTGTGGTAAAACAAACCAAATAATTTACGAGTTAAACCAAAGGCTTGGCGAGTATAAAGAATATTCTAAAGATATTAAAGCCGAAGACGATGATAAAATTTTAATGAGTAGCAGTTTAATGGGTGCTGGCGAGATAATTGAAAAACTTGCCCATAATTTTAGTTTAAGTGTGAAGCTAGACAAAAGAATGGAAGAAAAGTTAATTAACTCATACTTATATGAAGACATTGTTGTTAAAGGTTGTTCTATTACTAACATAGATGGCAAAATTAAGGTTACGCTGGTTGTTGGAGTTTGTGAGCAAAAAAGAGCCGATTTAGAGCGGGTTGCATCCACATTTTTTAAGCGTAAGATGGAAATAGTTGAGTCTAAATACGCAGACATTGCTGGGCTTATGATATTATCTTTATGTGAAGCAAGTAAGTTTAGTTATGTGGTTGGCGTATCAAGGGTCGCTAAGGACAAAATTAGCGGTGATACGTTTACCGAAACAAAATTAGATAACGGTAAGGTTTTATTTGCTTTATCTGATGGCAAAGGTGTTGGGTTTAGGGCTAACCGAATAAGCGAAATGACATTAAACCTTATTGAAGACTTTTATATGGCTGGGTTTAGTGGCGAGCATATTATTAATAATGTAAACAAACTATTATCATATAAAAGTGGCGAAAACTTTAGTGCTGTGGATGTTGTAGTGTTTGACCAAGAAACGGGAGCAGTAGACTTTATAAAGCGGGGTGGAACGCCGTCGGTTATAAAATATAATGGTGCGGTTGAAGTGGTTGAAGGCGATAATTTGCCGATAGGTATGCTTGAAAATGCAGATACCAAAACGCAAAAGAAATATATTAGTGTGGGCGACTATGTTATAATAACAAGCGATGGTGTGTTTGACGCATTTAACACCAGTGATAACTTTTCTGGGTTTATAAATAACCTTAATTTTAGCAATATTCAAGACTTAACCGATGCAATTATTAAAAAGGCGATAGCAAATAACGGTGGTAAAGTTTTAGACGATATGACAGTATTAGCCTTTAAAGTTTTACTAAATAGAAAATCAGGTTGAAAAATATAAAAAAATAGTCTATACTAAACTCGTGGAAAAAAAGTTTTTAGAATGTGTAAAACAAAATAACATAATTATCCAAAATGACAAAGTTGGCATTGCTCTTAGTGGTGGTGTAGACTCTGTCGTTTTGGCGTATTTATTAAATAAATTTAAAGATGAACTAGGCTGTGAAATCGTTGCTATTCACGTGAACCACAATATTCGTGGGGCAGAAGCAGATAGGGACGAAAATTTTTGCAAAGAGTATTGCAAAAGCCTTGGAATTAGGTGTGTAGTGGTTTCGGTGGACGCACTAGGTTATGCAAAAACAAATAAAATCTCGGTTGAAGAATCGGCGAGAATTTTAAGATATAACGAATTTGATAGAATAATTAAAACCGAGAATTTAACAAAAATAGCACTAGCTCATCATGCCGACGACCAAGCCGAAACAGTTCTCATGCACCTATTTAGAGGTTCGGGGCTAACAGGGCTATCTGGAATGGGGTACACAAGGGGTAACTTCATTAGACCAATGTTAGACATAGCACGTGAAGATATAGAAAAATACGCACAAAAACACAATTTAAGTTTCGTTTTTGATAGCACCAATAACGACGAAAATTACTCAAGAAATTACATTAGAAAAGTGGTTTTGCCAGCAATTGAAAAATGCTTTAGTGGGGCAAAAGCAAATATTGTAAGTTGTGCAAGTAAGTTATCTAGAGTGGATAGATTGGTTGGTGAATTATTGCCAAAAGATGTGGTAATCGCTAGCGATAACGAAGTTAAAATATTAAATAAAATTGCTGGGTATGATAACGATATTCAAACCCAACTGGTCTATTATTCTATAAAAAACGTAAATAATGGCATAGATATAGAAGAAAAGCATATAAAATCAATTTTAAAATTGTTTAAGGCTCAGGTAGGCAAACGCATAAATCTTCCAAACAATATTGTAGCTCAAGTTGTGAATGGTGGAGTTTGCGTGTTTGTTGAAAAAGACAACAATTTTGTTAAAAAGTGTTTTAAGCCAGACCAAGAAATTGAATGTGGTATGGGCAAAATTTGTGTATCTTGGTATAATGGTGAACCAGTTTTTAACGCTGGTAAATTGTATATAGATGCAGATAAGGTGCCAGTTTCAGCCGTGTGGCGAACAATAAATGTGGGCGATAAATTTACTAAATTTTCGGGCGGAACAAAACTATTATCAGATTATTTAACCGATAAAAAGATAGATAGTAAAACTCGAAAATCTATGGTAATATTAGCAGATGGCGAAAATTGTTTGGTTATTCCTGGGGTGGAAATATCTAAAAGCCTTAAAATTACAGAAAAAACAAAATCGGTGGTGGAAATTTGTTTGAAAAAATAAAAGAAGATAAATTTATACAGATGTATTCTGAATTTGCAACGAGTGTGAACAAAAAAGTTTATGTTGTTGGTGGGGCGGTTAGAGATATTTTACTTGGGCTAAAACGAGTCACATCAGAAGATATAGACCTAGCCACAACCATAAGTTTAGAAGAAAACATTAAGTTTGCTACCGAGAATAATATTTTAGTAAAAATTAAAAATAGAAAACTCGAAGTAGTGGAATTTAGTTTTAACGGAACTAGTTATGAAGTCGCTAGGTTAAGAGTAGAATTTTATGATTCAGTTAATAAGCACAATCCATCTAATGTGCGGTTTGTTAATAGTATAGAAGAAGACGTAATTAGGCGTGATTTTAGCATAAATGCACTATACTATGACACACATAGTAATAGCCTTTTAGACCCGATAAATAAAGGGCTAGAAGATATAAAGGTAAAAAGAATACAAACCGTTTTAGACCCAAACGAAACATTTAATGTAGACCCTGCTAGGATACTAAGACTAATAGAACTTGCGGGTAGAACGGGCTTTAGTATAGATGAAAAAACATTAGAGTGTGCAAAACTAAATGCAAATAAAATTAATGATTTAACAAAACAAAGAATAGGTGTTGAAAATAATAGGATATATTCTAAAAAATATGTAAATGAAGATTATAATACCTACATTAAAAGAGTAAATAAATTAATTAAGGAATTAGGCATAAGTGGGTTATAAACCGCTTATTGCATAAAATGATAAAAAACGCAAAAAATAGGCTTATGAAGAAGTTACATAAGTCTATTATTTTTTTATTGTGTTTAATTTGTTTTAGTGGGGCTATAAGTGTGCCACAAATGGCATGGGCGAGCGAATGTGAAAACAGGGCAATTACACTAAAATATAACGATATTGAGTTTACTTTTATTGAAACCGACCTAAAAGACAGTTCAAGAAAAGACTTGGGGCTATCAAACATAGAACTATTAATTAGAGTGTATAATTTAGGCGTTGGGGTTAGCGGAACTATAGATTATGTTTACCCTAAATTTAGTGGAAAAATAAACGAAATTAGCAAGTCTATTAATATAGAAGCGGTTGATGCTAAAATTGATGTGACTAGCGGGGTTGCTAAACTAAATGAAAGCAAAACTGGGCTAATTATAGACACCCCAAGGCTATATAAAGAATTATTTATAAAGTTATTACAAAGTAAGGATAATATTATAATTGAAATTCCGACCACCGTAATAGAGCCAGTTACAAAGTCTAGTGACCTAAAGCGGTTAACAAATGAAAAGTCTTCATTTGTAACTTATATAAATGGTGTAAACCAAGAAGGCAGAATAAATAATATTATGGTGGCACTTGAAAAGTTTAATGGTTTTGAACTTTTGCCACATCAGTCGGTTTCATTTAACAAAATGATTGGAGACACAACCGAAGAAAATGGTTATAAACTTGCAAAAATTATATTAAATGGTGAATACGCAGACGGCCTTGGCGGTGGCGTTTGTCAGGCTGCAACTACACTTTATAACGCATCTATAGTGGCAGGTTTAAAAATTTTAAGAGTTAGACCACATAGTTTAAAGGTTGGGTATGTTAAAGGCTCGTTTGACGCTATGGTATCGGCTGGAATAAGTGACCTT
>USNN01000031.1 GCA_900556185.1 uncultured Eubacteriales bacterium | reverse complement strand
CACTGATGCTGCAGTTGGAAGTGTAATTGGAAAATTACAAAGGAGATAGAGATAAAAATGGAAGCCTATTTTGATAATTCAGCGACCACCAAGGTGCTGGACTGCGTAAAGGATGCGGTCGTTGATGCAATGTGCGTCAACTACGGAAACGCGGCGGCGAAGCACAGAAAAGGTGTGGAAGCAGAAAATTTGATTCGCGAGGCAAAGAAGAAAAATCCGGGAAAAGAAATTAAGGTGCTGAATTTATTTGCATACACGGGTGGTGCAACTGTTGCTTGTGCTAGTGCGGGGGCAAGTGTTACCCATGTGGATAGTGCCAAAAATATGGTTGAAAGATGCAAACAGAACGCAAAGGCATCTGGGCTTGGTGATGCACCAATAAGATATATTGTAGACGATTGTATGAAGTTTGTTGAAAGAGAAATAAGGCGTGGCAAAAAGTATGACGCTATAATTATGGACCCGCCAAGTTATGGTAGGGGCACAAACGGCGAAGTTTGGACTCTTGAAAGCAATATTTTTGATTTTGTTAAACTTTGCGCTAAGGTGTTGAGCGATAAACCTTTATTTGTGTTACTTAATAGTTACACAACTGGGCTTGGGGCAACAGCTATGGAAAATGTCCTTAAACTTGCTTTAAATAAGTCTGGCACATACGAGTCGTATGAAGTGGGCTTGCCGACCAAAGAAAATATAATTTTACCTTGCGGTAATAGTGCGTTATTTATAGGAAAGTAAAAAATGGAAAAAGAATTAGAAGTATTATACGAAGATAACCATATAATTGTGGTAAATAAACCACAAAACATACCTAGTCAAGCCGATAAAAGCGAAGACGAAGATATGCTTACTATTGTTAAAAACTACATAAAAGAGAAAGAAAACAAGCCAGGTAATGTTTTTGTTGGTTTGGTTCATAGGCTAGATAGACCAACTGGCGGTGTTATGGTGTTTGCAAAAACAAGCAAGGCTGCAAGCAGGTTAAGTGAACAGTTTTCTACTGATGATGTTCACAAAATTTATTTTGCTGTTGTTGTAGGAACCCCAAAAGTTAAATCTGGCAGACTTGTGCATTATTTGAAAAAAGACTTGCGTGAAAACAAGGTCGCAATTGTCCCACAGTTTACTGAAGGCGCTAAAAGAGCGGAATTAACTTACGAAGTTTTGGAAACAAAAAATGGTTACTCGCTAGTTAAAATTAACCTTATTACTGGCAGAAGCCATCAAGCAAGGGTTCAAATGAAATCACTTGGCACGCCAATTTATGGTGATGTTAAATATGGTGGAGAAAATATGCCTAAAGCATATTTAAACCTATATGCTGTGCAACTATTATTTGACCATCCAACAACAAAAGAAAGAATGAGATTTATAGTTTATCCACCAGAAGAAAAGTCTATGTGGAAATTGTTTGATTTGGAAAAATATTTAACAGTCGCAAGGATAGATTAATGAAAAGAGCGGATGTTTTATCTGTAGAAAAGGGAATATTCCCAACAAGACAAAAGGCTATTGAAGCCATAAACTCGGGGTTTTTAACAGCGGGTGGAAAAGTTGTTAAAAAGCCATCTGAAAAATTTGATGAAAATATTGAATTTGTTTTTAATGGTGACACGCTTAAATATGTATCACGTGGTGGTTTTAAACTAGAAGGTGCAATTAAAAAGTTTAATTTAAATCTTGCTAGTAAAGTGGTTTTAGATATGGGCGCAAGCACGGGCGGGTTTACGGATTGTGCTTTGCAAAACGGAGCAAAACTGGTTTATGCGGTGGATGTTGGTAGTTCGCAACTTGCAAGCAGTTTAATTTCTAACCCCAAAGTTATATCTATGCAAAAGACTGATATAAGGGACGTGGATAAAACTATATTTGATAATTGTGATATTATCGTTGGCGATTTGTCGTTTATATCTATAATAAAGATATTAGAAGCGATTAAAGATAAAATAACAAATCAACAAATAGTTTTACTTATAAAACCCCAATTCGAGTGCGGTATGGATATGGCTCGGCAATTTAAAGGCAGGATAACAAGTTTTAAATTGTCTAAAGAAATATGCGATGGCGTGCTGAATAAAATAACCAAGATGGGTTTTGTTGTTAAAAACCTATCTGAAAGCCCAATAAAAGGCGGGGATGGAAATACTGAATTTATTTGTGAATTAAAAAAAGAAGCATAAAGTTATGCTTCTTTTTTTGCTTTGTATTTATTTATCCAATATGGAATTAGGTAAAAACTAGAAAATACAATAATTGCAATTATTGCAAAAACTAGTTGGTATGGTATTGGTTCGGTGGAAAAGCCGGTTGGGTTTTTAATCATAAACATATAGTTATTTAGGTTTCCGTTTGTGTCGTATGGAAAAATTATATTCATAATTCCGGCGTATACAACCATTCCGATAAGCAGGGCAAATGTTTTCCACATATCTTTTATGTCTAGTTTAACCATTTTATATATTAACATATTAACGCACATTACAAAGCCTACAGAGTGGGTGAATATGCTATTAAATGCTCTTAGGTGTAAAAAACTAGCACCTAAGCCTTCGGCGGGGTATAAAAGATATACAAGAGTGCCAAATAGTCCGCAGATTGCGCCAAAACTCATAAGTGGCTTATATTCGGTTAATATAGATATTATTAAAACCCAAATTATAACTGAACAAAAGTGAATAGGTAGTATTATTTGAACGGCTTGACCGAAGGTAAGTGTTCCAAGGTCAGCAAAGTATAGTAGTTTGGATATTCTAGTAAACACTTCGCAAACAATCATTAAAATGGCTACCGACTTTAAAAATTTCATTCTTTGGCGGTCGTTTAGTTTCTTAAATAGAAAAAATACGCCAATTGTTGCAAGTAGTGCTAATCCTAAAACTAAAAAGTGTTTTCCAGTGTAGGCGTATTCGCCAACATCTTGGTAAACCACGCCCTTTCCGCTAAGGTATTTATATACAGTATCCCAGAATTTGTTCAATAATAATTTTGTCATTAGTTTTACTCCAAATTTTATAACAAAAATTATATCATATATAAAAATTTTGTCAAATATTATGCGTTTATATGAACAAAATTTTTTTATTTTTGCCTAATTTTTAGGTGTTTTTACAATAGGGCTTAATGCTAGAAAATTCCTTAAAAAAATAATTAAATTATTTTCTAAAAACTCTTGACACGGAGCCGTGTGTTTAGTATAATGTTAGCGTTGCATTGTGGGGAGATGTCGAAGGTTACTCATTATGGTATACAAAAGAGATAACTTTGACTGACAATAGTGCCGTAAAAATTGGTGCGACAGGGACCGTAAGTTATGTAGACGCTGAGTGCAACCAGCGACTACGGTGGACTGGGAAATAAAAAAGGAGAGAAAAATGGCTACACAAAAAATCAGAATTACTTTAAAAGCATTCGATTACAACCTAATAGACCAAGCTGCTGTTAGAATTGTTGAGACTGCAAAGAAGGCTGGGGCTAAGGTTTCGGGACCTATTCCTATGCCAACAGAAAAGGAAGTGGTAACAATTCTTCGTTCACCACACAAACACAAAGACTCCCGAGAACAATTTGAAATTAGAACACATAAAAGGCTAATTGATATCTACAATCCTTCATCTAAGACTGTTGATTCATTAATGAAGATTGACTTGCCATCAGGCGTTGATATCAAGATAAAGCTTTAATCGGTAGACGGGAGGAAAAATCATGAAAGCGATATTAGGAAAGAAATTGGGTATGTCCCAAATATTTACAAACGCTGGTCTTGTTGTTCCTGTAACTGTTGTAGAAGCCGGTCCTTGCTATGTTTCACAAAAGAAAACAGCAGAGAACGATGGATATAACGCTGTTCAACTTGCATTCGTAGATGTTAAAGCATCTAGAATCAACAAAGCTGAATTAGGACATTTAAAGAAAGCGAATGTTGCTCCAAAGAAATATCTTAAAGAATTTGATATTGATGGAAGCAACCTAGAAATTGGTTCAGAAATCAAATGTGACGTTTTCGCAGTAGGCGACGTTGTTGATGTAACTGGAACTACAAAAGGTAGAGGATTTACTGGTCCTATCCAAAGATGGAACCATTCAAGAGGTCCTATGAGCCACGGTTCTGGATACCACAGAGGTGTTGGTTCTATGGGTTCTAGTGCAGACCCAAGCCATGTATTCAAAAACAAGAAGATGGCTGGTCAATATGGTAACGAAAGAGTTACTATCCAAAACCTTGAAATTGCAAAAGTCGATGCAGACAGAAACCTATTACTTATCAAGGGCGCTATCCCTGGAGCAAAGGGCAGTCTAGTCTTCGTTAAGTCAGCAGTTAAGAAGTAAGGAGAAAGAAGATGCAAACTAAAGTATATAACATAAAAGGTGAACAAGTTGGCAGTGTTACACTTCATGATGAAGTTTTCGCTGTTCCATACAACGAAGCCGTTATTCACCAAGTTGTTGTTGCAACACTTGCAAACGGTAGACAAGGAACTAAGAGTTCACTAACCCGAAGTGAAGTTCGTGGTGGTGGCAGAAAGCCATGGAGACAAAAAGGAACTGGTAACGCTCGTCAAGGTTCTATCCGTGCTCCACAATGGATTAAAGGTGGTGTTGTATTTGCACCAAAACCAAGAGACTTTTCTAAGAAAGTTAACAAAAAGGTTAAAGACCTTGCATTTACAAGTGCAATTAGCACAAGACTTGCAGAAAAGAACGTTATCGTTCTAGACGATTTAGCAATTGATGCTAAAACAAAAGAAATGGCTACAGTATTAGAAAACTTAAAAGTAGATAGAAGTGTTGTTGTTGTAACCGACACAGCTAACGAAAATGTAGTTTTAGCTGGAAGAAACCTTCCAAACGTAACAGTAGCTAACGCAGACAACCTTTCTACTTACGAAATCGTAAGCAACGAAAAGATGATTATCACAAAGTCTGCTATAAAAAAGATTCAGGAGGCTTATGAGAAATAATGAGTATGTACGATGTAATTATTAAGCCAGTATTAACTGAAAAAAGCTACGAAGGTATTGCTAATAAAAGATATACCTTTAAAGTTGCTCAAGATGCAACAAAGTCTTCAGTTAAAGAAGCAGTTGAAAATATTTTTAAAGTTAAAGTTGATAAAATAAACATTATTAATGTTCATGGGAAAATCAAGAGACAAGGCAGAAATTCTGGTTTAGCCGGAAACTACAAAAAGGCCATTGTTACCTTAACCAAAGATAGCAAGTCTATTGAATTCTTTGACAGTTTAAGTTAATATTGGAGGAGTAGAAAATGGCTATAAAGAGATACAATGCAACAAGTGCAGGATCTAGATTTAAGACAACTGCAAGTTTCGATGAAGTTACAACTAAAACTCCAGAGAAATCGTTGCTAGAAACCAAGAAAAAAACTGCTGGCCGTAACTCTTATGGTAGAATTACTGTAAGACATATCGGTGGCGGTAACAGACAAAAATATCGTGTAATAGACTTCAAGAGAGATAAAGACAATATCCCAGCTAAGGTTGTATCTATTGAATACGACCCAAACAGAACTGCATATATTGCTTTACTTAATTACGCTGATGGTGAAAAGAGATACATTCTTGCTCCAAACGGCTTGGCTGTTGGTGATACACTAATGAGCGGTGAAGAAGTTGAAATTAGAGTTGGTAATACTCTACCACTTGCAAACATCCCAGTAGGTTCTGTTATTCATAACATCGAATTCCAACCTGGTAGAGGTGGTAAAATTGCTAGAAGTGCTGGTAACAGTGCTCAATACATGGCTAAAGAAGGTAAATATGCTACACTTAGAATGCCTTCAGGCGAAATGAGAAAGGTTTTAATTACTTGCCGTGCTACAATCGGTGAAATTGGCAACCTAGATCATGAAATCGTTTCTCTTGGTAAAGCAGGTAGAAAAAGACATATGGGTATCAGACCTACAGTTCGTGGTGTTGTTATGAACCCTAATGATCACCCACATGGTGGTGGTGAAGGTAAGGCTCCAGTTGGACGACCTGGCCCAGTTACTCCTTGGGGTAAACCAGCTCTTGGACACAAGACAAGAAAGAAAAAGAATGCCACAAATAAATTGATGGTTAAGAGAATTAACTAGTTAGGAGGATAAAATGAGTAGAAGCATTAAAAAAGGCCCATATGTTGAAGAAAGACTAGCAAATAGAATTATGAAAATGAACGAAAGTGGCGATAAAAAAGTTGTAAAAACATGGTCTCGTTCATCAACTATCTTCCCATATATGGTAGGTCATACTATCGCAGTTTACGATGGAAGAAAACATATTCCAGTATATATAACAACTGAAATGGTTGGTTTTAAACTTGGTGAATTTGCTCCAACCCGAACATTTAAAGGTCATAAAGGTGCAAAGGCAACCACACCAGCTAAAGGGGGTAAAAACTAATGGCAACTAGACAAAGAGAAAAAAGTGCAGCAAGAATTGCTGGTAGAGATACTCGTCCTACCGCTGTTGCAAGATATATTAGAATTACTCCAAGCAAGGTTAGAATTATTCTTGACCTAATTAGAGGTAAAAACTATAAAGAAGCAGAGGCAATTCTAGAGTTTAATGCTAGTCCAGCTGCAAAAACTGTTCTTAGCGTTCTTAGAAGTGCTGGTGCTAATGCAGAGAACAATCTTGGATTAAACAAGTCTGATTTGTTCGTTGCTGAAACATTCGCTGATGGTGGTCCAACTCTAAAAAGACATCAACCAGTAAGCAAAGGTAGAGCACACTCTATACTAAAAAGAACTTCTCACATCACAGTTATTCTTGATGTGAAGAAAGCCTAGGAGGGACAACTAATGGGACAAAAGGTTAATCCACATGGTCTTCGTGTTGGCGTCAACTCAGGTTGGAATAGCCAATGGTATGCAGACAAAAAGACTTTTGCTACATTCCTAAAAGAAGACAATGATATTAGAAAATTCATTAAGAATAATTACAAAAACAGTGCAATATCTAAAGTTTTAATTGAAAGAGGAGAAAACAAAGTATTTATTACCCTTCAAACCGCTAAACCTGGCGTTGTAATTGGACAAAAAGGTGCTGGCGTTGAAGCTATGAAGAAAGAAATCTCTTACAACGTTATTATACAACAGTATTTCATGAGATAGCAAAATGTGACAAGCTAGGTTTTATATCTCTATTGTCTGATTTTAATTTTCCCGATGTAACAGATCGATATAAATTTATTGATACGATAAAATCATTTCTCGAAAAAAATTCTGCTAAAGTTGAATATTTAACTGATTCTTTTCCATGTGTTAAAATGCTCATAAAAATGTGCAACGAATATAAAGGAGAAAAATTGGAATTTATAGAAGACGGAAAAAATGGAGAAGTAATAGACAAATTTTTGACTTTTTATCTGCATGCTCCACTTTTAACACTTAATTCAAAACATTATTTTGATGAAGAACAGGAAATTCAATTATTGCTATATGAATATACTAAGTTACAAAAAGAAAACATTAAAAATATTTATTTCGTTAATTCAAAAGATGACATTCATATACAAATGTCAGATGTAATAGCTGGTTTTTTCGGCAAATATTTTACTTTTATTGATCAAATGCCTCTTTCTGCATTGAATGTTTTTCTTAATCAATTGGATGATAAAGCTCAAGATACTATTAAGGTTATAAGAAAACTAATTATGGCATCCGATGATATAACTATAGCTTTTTCTCAACGTATTGATAATTTGTATAATTGTTACAAAAGTGACTATTTTTTTAATTATTTTGACAGAGACTGAAGGATTATACTATCAAATCGAAAAATTTACATCATGCACTGAGCCTTTCCGGTTCATCTTCCTTGTCATTTTCTCCGTCAAGGATTTCAGAATCACCGAGAGCTTTGACTTTTCCAAGTTGCGGGAAGTAATCGGAAAGCAGCGGTTCATTGTCGGAATCATAATGCCGCCGCATACCTTCGCTGGTTTTATTGAGGTCGTAGATGATCTGTTCCAGTTCTACGGATAAAGCACTTTTCTCCTTTGCGGAACTGAATTCTTCCGGCGGCGTGGATTTCAGTTTGGCAAGACGGGCAATTTTGGCTTCCAGTTCCAGCCGGCTTTTTTCCAATTCACTGGGCTTATCGGCAATGGTCTTACGGATGGTATAAAACAGTTTATCCGCATCCGATGCTTCACCGGTCAGCTTCACCGGCAAACGGGTAAGCCAAAGGTTTTTTAAGCGGAAGTGAACAAAAGTATTATTCGGATCAAATTTATTGCTGTAAAGGATCTTGGCATAGGCGGTCAGTTCAAATTCAAGATTGCCGATCCGCAAATCCTTCATTTTGTAATCGCCGCTCTGTTTCAGGAAACTGCAATCCTTTGAAGCAAAGAAATAGGCTTGCTGAATAATCCTGTTCAGTTTGTCGCATTTTTCCATCATCGTTCCGGCAATCGGCTGATCTCCGTAAAACATCGGAAGTGAACCTATTTCCAGCTTTGAATATTGCCCGATGAACTTTTCCAGTTCCGGAATTTCCAATTTCATCTCCGGGATTTGTTTCCGGAGAGTTGTTTCCTGTTCCATGCGGATTCGGAGATTACGGCGGAACTGGCGTTCCAGCGCTTCCAGTTCTTTCAAGCGGGTTTCAATGACAACTTTGCGTTTGAGTTTGCTGTTTCCGGAAATTGCCGCGGAGAAGCTGGCGTAATCCAATGCCGTATCGTCGTTGATCTCCTGAATGGTTCTGGCGCAGCGTCCTTTCATGGCGTCATTGATGAACTTCTGCTTGCGTTCCAGAATGGCATACATTCCGGCATCCAGCGTCTGTTCAATGCCATATCGCAGGATTTCAACTTCGGCAATGGTATTTCCCTGCCGAACAATCCGTCCATCCCGTTGCGTCATGTCTGCCGGTCGGAATGGACAGTCGATGTGATGGGCAACCGCCAATCGTTCCTGAATATTGACTCCTGTCCCCAGCCGCATGGTTGAACCGATGACAATGCGGACTTCGCCGGAGTTCACCTTTTCAAAGAGGTCGGATTTCTGCTTGTCCGTGTTGTAATCGGATATGACTGCAATCTCATTTGCCAGAATTCCTCCGACAATAAGTTTGCGTTTGATTTCGTCCCAGGCATTGAACAGTTCCACCTTGTTCATTACATTTCGGTAGAGATCGCAGAATACGATCTGCGTGCCTTTGACGGATTCATATTCCCGGTATTTGGTAAGCAGATTATTGACACATATATTCAGTTTTGAAGCCGGATCATCCGGGAAACGGTGGTCGATCAGTCTCGGATCAATGGTGGCTTTGCGGCTCATTCCGTAAATCAGCAAGGGGATATGGGAGAGTTCCCGTTTATTGTCGCTGTTTTCATACCATTCGTAGAGGTCACAGAGATAATCCATGAACCGGCTGATTATGGGACTGCGCTTAATATTGACCTGTTCCGGGCGGCCACCTTTGATGGGTGGGCGTTCCACTTCGGTCAAATCTTCATCAAGAATCACGTCTGCTACAGTGCGGAACATCTTTGACAATTCGATAACGTTGCAGTATTTGGCAAATCTCTGTACCATTTTGAAGCG
>USNN01000030.1 GCA_900556185.1 uncultured Eubacteriales bacterium | reverse complement strand
GGTTTTGTAATAAAGTCAGGTAAATTATATAAAGTAACAAAAGACCATACACTAGGTTTTGTTGGCGGGCATAGTTGGTTTAATTCAATAAACCCACCACAAAAATTAAACTTTAGCGAATTTATTAAAAGCACTAACAAATTTTACACCCGCTCTATAATTACCAGCGAAAGCGTGAATATCGGGCACCCAGATAAAACCTGCGACACCATAGCAGATGCTTTTTTAGATGAAGCATTAACGCAAGACCCAAACTCACAGATGGCTGTAGAGTGTGCCATTAAAGATGACAAGTTGTTCATTTATGGCGAAGCCACAACAAAAGCAAAAATAGATTATGAAAAAATCGCATCAGGCATTTTAAAAGATATTGGTTACAAAAACCAGTTTACAATAATAAAGCAAATAAGCGAGCAAAGCCCAGACATTCACCAAGCAGTCGTAAAGAAAAATTTATGTGCAAACGACCAAGGCATTGTATATGGTTATGCAACAAACGAGACCAAAGAATATATGCCTCTACCAATAATAGTTGCCCATAAACTAATGCAGACCTACGAAAAATTTAGAAGAACCCGAACAGACTTTTTCGCCGACGCTAAAAGCCAAGTGTCAGTTGAATATAAAAACGGTAAACCCGTTAAAATAACTACCGTTTTAATTTCGGTCTCGCACGATAATTCTCTATCTTTAAACGACATTAAAAACATAATAAAGCAAAATGTGATTGATGTGGTTTTAAATGTATACCCTACCTTGTCTACCCACACAAAACTAATAATCAACCCAAGTGGCAAATTTACCATTTGGGGTTCGTTTGGTGACTCTGGGTGCGTTGGCAGAAAAATTGTTGTAGATAGTTATGGTGGAGTAGGAAAAGTTGGCGGGGGTTGCTTTAGTTCTAAAAACGCAACTAAGGTAGATAGGTCTGGGGCGTATTATGCAAGGTACGTTGCTAAAAATATTGTTGCAAATGGGTTTGCAGATAAATGCGAAATTCAAGTTTCGTATGGCATTGGACTATCTAAGCCATTAAGCGTAAACATAGAAACATTCGGCACCGAAAAATGCGACACGCAAAAGATTTACGACTATGTTAAAACCAACTTTAACTTCAGCCCATCTAGCATTATTGCTGAACTTAATTTATTAAAACCAATATATAAAAACACCGCTTGTTACGGTCATTTTGGTAGAAATGAGTTTCCTTGGGAACAAATTAAACCACTAAACAAATAATTATTATGCACCAAAAAACACAGATAAGGTTATTTACCAAATCTGTGTTTTTATTTTAATTATTTTTAATGGCTTTTCTTCGTTTAACCACAACTAAAACAGTAACAGTCAATAAAACTACTGCAAGTATAGTAGCCACAATTAAAACAATATTAGGGCTAGTATTTTCTACCGCTATAGCAAGTTTGTAGTTTGCGATATTTCCATCCGAATCAGTTATAGTGTATGTAACAACATACACGCCCGCTTTTTTATTATTGAAATTAGTGTTAATCGCAACATTACTTGCGTTACTATCTATAATAATGTCTTCATTATCAAATATTTCAATTAATGAATATAAATCAATATCTTCTTTGGGTTTTATAGATATTACACTTTGGGTTTGCTTAACTATTGGCGAACCGCCAGCCTTTATTTTGTTAATAAATTCAGCGTAAGGCAATCGGTCTTCTTCACTTAGCGAATTGTATGCGCTTATCACTTCAACTTTTTTCTTGGCATTAATTCGCTTGTTTACAATTTCTCCATAAGTTACAGAGTTTTTATATTCTTCAATAAACTCTATTATATTTGCTTTTGTGTGGTTATAAAGTATAGTTTGTTCATCAAAATTTTCGGCGTTTAATAATTTCAAGCCATACTTTGTAATCTCATAAGATATATTTTTACTATTTGTGTTATATTCTGGGATTTCAGCATCGGTATCAACTGATTTTACCCTAACATAGGTTGGCATTTCGGTGTATATTTCAATTTTGTAGCCGTAGTCTACATTAATATTAGGGTTTTCAGGCGAACCTTGACTTGTAAAATATTCTTTGTTGCCTTTTACAGATTTTTCAAAAACTATGTTACCTGCCGTATCTAAAATTTTAAATGAAATAAAGGTGTCATTTGCTTTTGTGGTTAACCATTCCCCGCTTTGGTTTAATAACAACCCTCCACCATATTCTATTGTTGCAAGTTTATTATGGTTACTTAATTCTATACTAAACCCAATTGAGCCACCATACCTATAATAACCTAGTTGAATTATTTTTTGTGAGCGGTCTAGATAATCGTTAGATGTTTTTGTGTAAGAATAAGTTGCACTATTGTTCCCGCTGTTTACGTTTAATACTAACGAGTCGTTATCGTAGTCATATACCACAGGAAGCCGAACTTCATAAATTCCAACATTAATATTTTCAAAGTTAATTTCATTTGACGTTATTTTTACTTTTTCTATCAACTCACCTTTTCTAAATAACGCCACATATTTACCCTTTATTGCGTTAAGGTCTATTAAATTAAGTGTAACTTTCAAATTACCTTTTATATCGTATTTTAATAAGGTTTCGTCGTCCACAAGCCCATACGACAAGGTTAAACTTTCATTATCTTTAATATTTTGCAAATTACTTTCACCGACTGTGTCCGAAAGAATTGAAAAACTTTTTAAGTTTCGTTGCATAATTTCGTAAGCAACATTAGAGCCAACTGGTAGTTTCCACGCAAACAAATAAGGCATTATATTCACATTATACTCATCTGCAAAAAACTTAGCGTAAACTTCGGGTATTGTGTACGCATTTGAGCCTTCGTTATAGACAAGTTTCCTAAAATAACTATACAACTTAGCGTATGTTTTGTAGCCATCAAAAGTTTCAAGCATATTAACAATCATATAAAGTTTCTCATCTACATTTGTGTATGTGCCGTTGTTGTTATTAAAAATTTCTTCGCCATTAATTCGCTTTGAGTTTCTTGAGTTTTCAATATCTTTTAGTTCACCAACATTATTATTTGGCGACTTGTATATAGATTTATCTCGCTGAACATAATAGGCAAAAACATTGTTGCCAGTTTCGTTTAAGCACATATTTAAGCCCTTGCCACTTCCTTGACCCAAGTATCCTTGGTATCCGTGCCCACATTCGTGCAAGGTGCCCCAGCCATAGGTAAACACTGGCCACGCAGACGCACTTCCAATTCCTATATGGTTGTTGGTATAATATGCCCCAATAGATGTTTTATTGCCATTAGCCTTAACGAAGTTTTTTATTCTTACGTTTTGATTTAGGGGCGTATCTGGATTAATTGACACACCCAATATTTCATCCATTCGGTCTATAACCTTCATAAAATATTCAAGGCTTTCGTCTAATGTTCCTATTGCCGAAGCATAGGTTTTTTTAGAAATTTTGTCAATATCCATAAACGGAACAAGTATCTGCATCGCCTGGCAATCTATAACACCAAAATCGCTTTCAGATGCCTTCCAACTTGCCATAAACTCGTCTTCGTTATCTTTATAAAGGTAATAATCTAGCGGTTTAACACTTGAATCAAAATTTACTTCAATCTTATATGTTTTATTTACGCTTTCGCCTTCCGCTTGAATAACCGAACCCACAAACGGAACACAACTATAACTAACGTTATTCTTTTTGTTTTCAAAAACCTTGTATTCAGACTGCGTTTTGTTTAACGTAAAATTAGTTTCTTTTGTTTCATAATTACCAAGCATCCAAACAACAAAATTACTATCCGCATCCACAACCCTAATTTTTGCGGTTGTGTCCGCTGGCATATATATTCCTAAATTTTGGCGGTCGCCATTACGGTTTCTGCCAACACCAATTAAGGTTATATTCCAATCTGACTGCAAAGTATATAATGTTCTTTCTATTGTGCACTCCCCATCGGTTTTATCTAGTATAGTTACTGGCACGGTTATTTCTGTTTCGTTACCATGAGAATCTTTAACACGGTATTTAATTTCATAACTACCAGCCACAGTCGGGTTCACATTATTGTATACACATTCAATTTTAGAAGACAAATCACCATCTTCAAAATCTTTTGCGTAAATCCTAAACCTAGAGTCTTTTATATCAAAACTCGTGGTCACATTTTTATCTATCGTTATTTTTGTTGCACCATAAAAAATTGGAGCATTGTTAACACTATAAAGTATACTATGCTCCACAGTTTCCGCACTTTGTGAGTTTATATTCGCCAGCCCATTAAAACCAACCGACCCAAAACATAAAACTAGCGTGATTATAAAAACAAACAACTTATAAAAATTATTCTTTCTTTTTTCCATAACAAAATTAGTATACCATAAACCAAAGCTTATTTCTAGTTTTTGCAGAATAATATTTAACTTTAGTGTTTGTTTTTAGGTCTTTTACTTACTGTCTTTTGATGTTTGCCAAATAAAGTCCACAGACCCATCAGCCGACTTTGAAAATTTTTGTGTGCCAATTTTTTCAATCAAATTATTAAATAATTGAACTAATTCTGTCGTAACAGCAAATACCTGACCCGCATCAAGGTTTTGACCTTCTGTTCTATACTCTTTTAATTTTAAAAATGCGGGGTCCTTATAAACAGAATTATCGCCAGAGTAGTCTGCATAATGCTCAACCGCAAGCGACCTAGACATATATTTTCTCACATTGTCCTTATACTCTTTGTACTTTTCTTCGCTTTCCCAAACTCGCCCATTAAACTCTTTATACATACTTTACACTCCTATAATATTTTTCTCTAGCCCACCTTATTAGCTATTGCATTTACTAAATGTATATTTATTATAAGCGTAGCAAGAAATAAACTTAAAATTACAATTAAAATTCGTGTAAATATATTTTTATTATTCATATAACCTCTATGTTTTTGTTTTTTTTAATTATAACATAAAATCCAAAATTATCACATTATTTTACACAAAAAATATATTATTTTTAAACTAATATCAATGCTAAAAATACAACAAATAATTAATTAAAACATAAATTTAGCTGTTAGATTGCCTACTTTTGATATCATGATATAATAATAAAAAACTAATGAAATTTCAATGAAAAAGTATACGATCAAATTCAAAGAAATAATTATAAAGGAATATAAAAATGGGACAAGTTACAAGGAAATTAAAGAAAAGTATAATGTGCCAAAAACTTGTCTTTATGATTGGTTAAAATTATATTCCATAAAAGTTCACAAAGATGAAAAGATTTTTACATACAAGCAGTATGAAGATTTGCAGAAAAAGTTTGAAAAAGTATCTAGAGAACTTGAAATCATAAAACTATCTCATTGTTTTGCTGATTCTCCTAGAAAACAAAAAGAAGAAGCAATTGAAAAACTAATGGATAAATTCCCAGTGAAAGAAATGTGTAGAGTTTTGAATTTGCCCACTGGCACATTTTACAACTATCATCTTCGTAGAGTTAAGATCACACAAAATCAAATTCGAGATGAGTATTTAAAAAGTGAAATCCTTAAAATTTTTAATGAATCAGGTCAAAGGTTTGGTGCTCCAAAAATAACTGCAAAACTATCAACATTAGGAATAAAAACTACAAAGAGTAAAGTTTCAAATTTAATGAAACAAATGAACATAAAAAGTAAACAATGCAAAAAACGAACATTTGAAAAAAGTCAAGGTAAACTTCCTTATTGTAAAAATTATCTTAAAAGAGAATTTAAACAAACTGCACCAAACAAGTTTTGGGTTGGAGATATTACTGCAATTTTTATTAAAAACAATAAATTTTATCTGTGCGTAATTTTGGACTTATTTTCAAGAAAAGTTATCGCATATAGATTATCCAGTCAAAACAATAATAATTTATCAATCAACACTTTTAAAGATGCCTTCGAAATAAGAAATCACCCTACTAACTTATGCTTCCATAGTGACCAAGGAACGAATTATACAAGTCATGAATATAGGAATTTACTCAAAGCCTTAAAAGTAAAACAATCATTTTCAAGCAAAGCCAACCCATACGACAATGCCGTAGTAGAATCATTTTTCTCAAATTTTAAGAGAGAAGAAATAAATCATCATAGTTACGAGTATTTTGAAGAATTGCAAGAATCAGTTAAGGAATATATGAACTATTACAATGATTACAGACCACATTCCAGTCTAAAAAATAAAACACCCAACCAAGTCGAAAACGACTATAAGTTGAATGTTTTAGCCGAACTTTCCGTCTGAAAAGTTATCAGATTTCAAGTCCAGTGCACTTGGTGCACCGTGAGGGATTCGAACCCCCGACCTTCGGTTTCGTAGACCAACGCTCTATCCAGCTGCGCTAACGGTGCAAATTTACATAATTGTATAACCAAAAGGCTGATTTGTCAAGTAAATTAATTATCCGACAATAAATTTAACGATATAACTTTATGTTTACAATTTTTTATAGCGTTTACGCCTGAACTAAGTTGACTTTTTATTTTAAAGTGGAGTAATATATCACCAAAATAAAAAATAATTCATACAATAAATATATCGCAGGAGTAAATATGACAACAAACCTTACACACGAGCAATTAGGATTATTTAACTATTTTAATGCTATTGGAAATTTAAAGAATATTATGGCTTTAGAACAAGAGTTACCAATAAAAAGCATTGAAGCCAATTACCTTGAAGCAAAAACAACTTTAGAGAACAACACGATGGATAAAACAACAAAATTAGACTATGACAGTTTTCTTATTGCGCTTAAATTAATGGAAAAATACAAGTCTAATAAATTAACCAATTTCCAAGTAATTAGCATTACAAACTTTTCATGGCTAAAACTATACGAAACCGAATTTAAAAGATATTTTTTAAATAACGAAAATGACTCAACACTCGAATTAAATAATTTATAGTCACACTAAAAGGCACTTTGTTTAAGTGCCTTTTTTTACATTTCTAATTCGTCTTCTTCCACCAAAATATATTGTTTCATTTCAGGTGTTGTGTATGGTTATTCTACAAAAAACGATTTATCACAAATAAAAAACATTTTCAACTTGGATAATTTAGTTTTTTGTGCTATAATACCCAAAGGAGATAATTATGATACACGAAATGAAACTACAACCCAAGTATTTTGATTTAGTAAAGTCGGGCGAAAAATTTTACGAAATTAGATTGTTTGATGAAAAGCGAAAACAACTTAAGCGTGGCGACACACTAATATTTAAAAAAGAGCCAGAACTGACTGAAGAATTAAAAACCAGAATTGTAAATCTTGTTGAGTTCCCTTCTTTTGAAGTTATGACCAAGTTTATTTGCCCAAAGTTTATTGGAATGGACGGAATGACCTCTAAGGAAATCGTAGAAACCTACCACAAATTTTATTCACCTGAACAAGAAGCAAAATACGGCGTGCTTGCTATTATGGTGAACCTATAAAGATAAAACCTATCACTTACTTGGTGATAGGTTTTTTATTTTGATTATTTTTTAACTTTGTATTCAATTGAACCATCTTTATAGGTCGTAAAATTTTCGCAACCGATTGAGTTTACTAATTCTTTAAACTTGTTTAATATGGCAACAGACTCATTATACATCTCGCCATCGGTTAAATTGGTATTTGATTTTTTGTTATTCCATAGTTTATCTATGGTGTGAAAATCTTCCACCCTTTTACCTGTAAAATCTTCGTAATTTTCGATAGCCAACTTATAGTCTAATATTAACCCAGAATTAGTTTTATAACTATTTAGTAATTCCATATTAGCCCATTCTCTGCCGTTAAATTTCATAACACTTTACCCGCCTTTTGTTTATATGCCTATATTATAACTCATTTAGCACGTTAAGTCTAGTTTTTAAATACGGAATAAACTTAATAAGGTCACAAAAACCTATCACTTACTTAGTGATAGGTTTTTCTTTGTTATAAGTTTCATCAAATCGCAAGAATAGTTTTGTTGTGGTTACTGAATACAACTTTAATTGGTCTAGAGTTATATCCATACGCCCTTCAAAATAATCTATATAAGTGCCTGCAATTGAGTTTGTTAAAAATTCTAGTGCTATTGTTGTTTGCTTTGTTTTGCTATTGGTTTGAGCCGACAACAGTTTTAATGCTTGTGCTTTAATTTTATCATAAAGACTTTTTGGTATGATTGGTGCAAGTTGTCTAAAGGTCTGTTCGTTTTCTTTTAGATATTCGGTTAAAACATCAAAAAGCCCTTCGATTGTGTTATTTGTATCTGCTCTTGTATTGATAAGACCAAACATTTTTGTCAACATTTCGTCTTTAATTTCATTTACAATATCATACACATTGCTGTAGTGATTATAAAAAGTACCACGGTTTACGTCTGCTTTATTTACACGTTCGGTTACAGATATGCTAGACAATTCCCTACCAGATGCCACAAGGTCTATTAATGCTTGTTGCAATAGTTTCTTGCTTCTTATAGAATTTCGGTATTCCACGTCGCCCTCCTTAATGTTTGTTATTTCATTATAACGCACGTATCCAATTAAATATTGTTCAAATTTACATATTTTTGTTCAAAATCAGAAAATTTCTTAATTTATATTGTACACTTTCCCTTAAAATTTGACCTTTGTTTAAAATTTACCACCGCCGTCCGCCACTTATTGTTATAATTATATAATTAATTTTACTGAAAATAAAACAAATTGAGATACCTATTGACAAAACCACATCTCTATATTATAATCTTTGAACAGTAAAAAGTATTGATAATGAAGGGGGAACATTATGATATACGATAATAACGATAGAGTTGAGGAAATTGAATCTACAACCAACTCAAACGAAGTTAAATATCTTTTAGGTGATACCTATAAAATTAGATATGGCAACGACTTTGAAACCACTGAAATTAGAGATAAAGCCATAAAAGCATTAAAGGGTCATCCACATTCACTTTATAGACTATTAAAGCAATATGGCGTAAGATTACACAAAAACGAAATTAAAATATGGGGCTTTATTAAAGGCTTCGGTTCTAACGAAGAAGACGCCGACTATATTTATGAAGAAGCCAAGAGACTAAAAGAAAGAAATATAATTAGAAGCATTAGTTCTAGCGAAAAATTTATGTCTTTAGGTTATGGTGAAGATAAAAGAGCGTTGGTTTCAATTCTTAATATGTATGACCACAACACAGCAGACTTTAGAACCGACAATAAAATAGGCTTAACACTAGATCATGCTCTAACCTGCCCACTAGACTGCAAACTTGTAACTGGCACAACCGAAGAATTAACCGATAAATCTAGCCATTTTCATATTTGGGTTGAAGCCAACATTAAAGGCAAAGAATTTTGCATAGACCCAGAAGCAAATGTAATAGTTTCTAAAAACGCATACTACGACTTGCGTCACGTTAAAACCATTCAAAAAGTTGATAAGGCAGATTTGATTCGTGACTTAAGAAAGGTTCTTCCACTTATTCGTGAAAACAAAATGGATATAATGGAATATCTTACTATGCGTGAAGACGTTATGGAAAACATTAGTGAAGACGAAAATAGATAAAAACAGCACCAATAATTTGGTGCTGTTTATTTATTTGTGTGCTTCTACATACACACTGCTTACCACAAAATCTTTATCAAAAATGATTGTATATTCATTTTTAAGTTCGCTAGT
>USNN01000029.1 GCA_900556185.1 uncultured Eubacteriales bacterium | reverse complement strand
GGGTTAAATTTCAAATTACTTTTCTGCGATTTCCGCATTAAATTTTTTTCTGTCAAAGATAGCACGCTCTTTGTATACAAGAATTGGAACAAGAGTTCTTTCTTTCAATTCAACAAAAACTTTTCCACTCACCTGTTCTTGGCTTTCGCACAGTTTCCCAAAATCATCAGTATATTCAAATTTCAGATTATAAATGGTGTAGTGCGAAACACAACCATTGTTTGTTTCAGTCACTTCGGTTTCAGTCAAATCAAGAATTCTTCCACTTTCGGAATGTCCTTTTCTTGACACTTCAAAAGATTTTTTCCCGTCAATGCACATTTTTATGCCACTGAAAACAAAAGATACACTTGCAATCACCATAATTGCCGCAATAATGCACATAAAAACGCCGCCGCCAATGTTTTCTGGGTCCCAAGATTTGAGTGCTGTTGTCAAAACAATGACTGCAATTATAATTGCAATAACCGCAACAACAATTCTAATAATTCCGCCATTAACCGTTCCACGATTAAATTTTTTTCTATCCATTTTCCCCTCTCAAATAACAGTCCTTATTTATTTAATTATATCATAAATTTATAAAAAATATCGGCATATGGTAAAAATTTTTAAACATTACTATTATTTCTATTGATAATTATTTATAGTTGTGCTAAAATCTTTCATTATTTATATTTAGAGGTATATATGGAGCAATATAATACAATAGACACAACAAACACATCACTATCTAGAGCCAGAGATTTGGTTAATAGTTTAAAAGATTTAAACAACAAACTAGAAGAACTATCTAAGCACGAACCAGAACATAAAACAAACCACAAAAACAACACCGAAGAAGAAAACGAAGCGGAATAAAAAATATTAAAAATTATTTGCATTTTTAGTTTTTGTGTGTTACACTTCTCTAGTTCATAATAATAATTCCTCTATGGATACACTAGTTCCATAGGGGAGTTTTTTTATTCCCTATTATTTTGTGTTTTTAAAAGTTTCCTTACATTAGCACTGTAAGGATATTATTAAAAAATAAAAAAGTAAGTTAGAAAAACTAACTTACCTTTAATTTATTTATACTCTTTCCATATATGTTCCAGTTCTTGTGTCTACTCTAATTCTTTCGCCATTATTAACAAACAAAGGAACTTGAAGAACAAGGCCTGTTTCTAGTTTTGCTGGTTTGTAACCTGCTTTAGAAGTATCGCCTTGGATACCAGGTTCACATTCTACAATATTTAGTTCTACAAATAGTGGTGGTTCTACGCTGAACGCATTGCCTTTATAGAATTGAATTGTGCAACTCATATTTTCGGTGATGTAGTTAAGAGCGTCTTCAACTTGTGATTTGTTTAGTGGAATTTGTTCATAGGTGTTGTTATCCATAAAATAATACAAGCCAGAATCTTCATACAAATACATCATATCTTTTCTTTCAATAACTGCCTTTTCAAACTTTTCAGTTGGGTTGAAAGTTTTTTCGATAACTTGACCGGTTATGATGTTTTTAATTTTTGTTCTAACGAAAGGTGATCCTTTTCCTGGTTTAACATGTAAGAAATCAAGAACAACATAAACGTTTCCGTCCATTTCGAATGTTACGCCTTTTCTAAATTCTCCTGCTGTAATCATATATATCCTCCTAATTTTATTACGCAAATTATATTTACAATTTATTTTATCATATATTAATTCAAATTTAAACTATTTTTTGTAATATTCTTTCATTTTATTTGCATCTATGGTTTGAGTGCCGTTAGATTCAGATATTATTCTAAAGTTTGCATTAAACTCGTCTATAACATCTAATAAATCGTGGAAGTCTGGACCATAGTTGCTTTCGTCATCTAAGGTAAGATGTTTTTTTTCTCCTTTAGATGTATATTCAATTCTAGAAAAATGAATATGTATTTCGTGTTTGTGTAATTCGTTTACAAACTTATTTAAAATTTCACGGTATTTGTCTTTTGTGTTTAACTCGCCTAAAGTATAGGCGTTAATATGCCCAAAGTCTAAGCATGGTATTATTCTATCGTCTAGTGCACAAATCTCTGCAATTTCTTGCCATGTGCCTATTTGACCGTGTTTTCCCATTGTTTCTGGGCAAATGTAACAACCTTGAATATTTAATTGGTCTAATTCGTCAACGAACGCTTTTATATTGTTTTTGCAGTTATTAAAGGCTTCTTCACGAGTTAGCCCCGTTAAACTACCAGGGTGAAACACCACCCTATCCGCACCCATCTCTGCCCCTTTTATAATAGAGTCTAGTAGATACTTTCTTGTCGCGGTTATTTTTTCTGGGTCTGAGTTTGCAAAGTTTATATAATATGGTGCATGAACGGATAAACTAATTCCGTTATCCTTAAACTCAGTTAGCATTTCTTGCTTAGTTTTTTCAGAAAGATTAGCACCGTATGTGAATGGGTGCTCGTAAGCAAATAGCCCTAACTTTCTTAAATATGCCGATTGCTCAGCACGGGTCATTTTTGCTTTTTCTACGTCTTCACTAGTGCCAGATGGTCCAAAGATTACCATTAATTTTCTCCTTCGTATAATCTTACTAAAATTTTAAGATTTTTGTTAAGAATGTTACCAAGCCCAAATAAAATATCTCCACAATAAACAGTAACTAATTTACTGTCTGGTTCATTAACCACAAGCTTCCTGCCATTTATTAGTGCTGGCAAATTATCTACACTTAAAACTAGTTTTTGCTCATTATTTAAAACTTTTTCTAGGGGCAATAAAAACGCTTCTTTGTTACTCTCTATTTCGCTAATAGTGTGTGCGTTTTCTATACTAAATTCCCCTGCTTTGGTTCTTACAAGTTTTGTCATTGTGGCAATGGTGTTTAGTTTTTCGCCAATATCTCTACACAAACTTCTTATATATGTTCCCGCTTCACACACTACCTTAAATTGGTATTCGTTATCTGCAACTTTTGATATATATTCAATCTCGTAGATTGTAACATCTTTAGGCTTAATTTCAAACTCTATGTTGTTTCTGGCTAGGTCATATGCCCGTCTGCCATTAATCTTTTTTGCACTTACCCTTGGTGGAACTTGGCTAATTTTTCCCACAAAACTATTTAATGCTTTCTTAAACTCTGCTTCGGTTATATTTATGTCTTCGGTTTTTATAACCGCACCAGTTGCGTCTAAACTATCCGTTAAAACGCCAAACTTTATATTTGCTATATAGGTTTTGGTTTTATTTAAGTAATAATCAAATAGTTTAGTGGCTCTACCGACGGCTACTGGCAAAACACCTTCTGCCATTGGGTCTAGGGTTCCTAAATGCCCCACCTTTTTAGTGTTATAAATATGCTTTAGTTTGTTAACCACATCAAACGAAGTCCAACCGCTTTCTTTGTTAACTATAACTATTCCCTGCATTTAAGTTCATCTCCCATAGCCTTAATAATTCTAGTTACAGCATCGTCAAATGAACCAAATATTTTGCACCCAGATGCAACCAAGTGCCCGCCACCACCAAAAACTTTTGCACAGTTACTGGCACTATATCCATTTCTAGACCTAAACGAAACCTTATTTACATTTGGTTGAACCTCACTAATTAGGGCCACTAAATTAACTCCACCAATCTCAGTTCCAATTCTTGTTAAAAACTTACAAGCGTTTGGGTCTATACCAGTTGTACTAAAGAAACTATTATCTATTTTAATTATACAAGCCTTGTTATCAAACAAAAACTCAGTGTGGTTTATTGCATACTTTTGCATTTCAAAACTATCTAATGTTTCGGTTTCAAATATGCTAGACATAAGGTCAGAAATTTTTATATTGGTTTGATTTAAAATTTTATACACAACACCCATAGTAGATGTCGTTGTGCATGAAAATTTAAACCCACCAGAATCGGTTATTATGCCTGTAATCAAAAGTTCTGCTATTCTATCCGATACTTTAATGTTGTTTTCTAAAAAGAAGCTTGCAACAATTTCGCTTGCGCTAGAAGTCGCTGTATCTACATTATTAACACCAGCAAAATCTGGGTTTAATGGATGATGGTCAAATTGAATAGTGTTTGTGTTAGACATAAACGAAAGTTTATTAATACCCATCATATCCACCGTATTGCAATCGGTGGCAATAACAAGGTCATAAAACTTATTAGATTTCTGCTTTATTAAACTTTCTAAATTTAAAAATTTTAACTGGTTTGGTATGGTTGTGTCGGCAATAACATCCACATCTTTACCCAAATCAGTTAAGTAATAATATAGAGCAAATGCCGAGCCTAGGGCATCTCCGTCCACATTTGCGTGGGTGAAGATGCCAATTTTTTTTGCTTTTTGCATTAACTCTAAACTCTTTTTATAATTCATTAAGCCCCCTAATCTTTATGTATTTTTTCAAGTAGGTGCATAATTTTATCGCCTTGGTCCAAGCTGTCATCATAGACAAATTTAAGTGAAGGAATACGCTTTAAGAATAAGTCTTCGCCAACTCGTTTTTTTATAAAACCTTCCGCCTCGGCTAGTTCTTTAATAATTTCGTCTTGGTGAGATAACCCATTTAAAACGCTAATATAAACCTTAGCACTAGAAAAATCTGGAGCGGTGTGAACCTCGGTTACGGTTATAACCAAGCCATCTAACTTTGGGTTTCGTATTTCGTTGTTAATAACCTTGCTTAATTCTTGTTGCAAAGCCGAATTAACTTTATCCATACGAAAAGATTGTCTTCTTTCCATTAGTTTATTCTCTCCTCGGTTATACCTTCAATCACGTCGCCAACTTCAAAACTAGAGTAGCCAGAAATAACAATACCACATTCAAAGCCAGCAGAAATATCTTTAACTTCGTCTTTTTCTCTTTGGATAGATGCAATGTTGCCAGAATAAATTTCTTTATTTTTTCTTAGTATTCTTACTTTTTCGTTTTTAGATAGTTTTCCATCTAAAATATACGAGCCAGCAATAGCACCGACCTTGCTTGCTTTAAATATCATTCTAATTTCAGCGTGGCCAGTTATAACTTCTCTATATTTTGGAGCAACCATAGCGTTTATTGCTTTAGTTACATAGTCTACTGCTTCGTAGATAATTTTAAAGTTTTGAATGTTCACGTTGTACTTTTCGCCAAGAACCTTTGCTTTAAAGTCAGTTTTAACGTTAAATGCTAATATTAATGCTTTAGATGCACTTGCAAGCATAATATCGTTTTCGTTAATTGCACCTACACCACCGTGGATGCATCTTACCTTAACTTCTTCATTTTCAATTGCACCGATGGTTGCTTTTAGTGCTTCAACTGAGCCTTGAACGTCACCTTTAATAATAACGTTATAGCTTTTGTATTCGGTTTCTTTCATTCTGCCAAGCAAGCTTTCAAGTGATGTGTCGGTCGCTTGGATTTTTTCTTTTTGTTCACGAATTAATCTTTCGCTTAACACCTTTTTACTCATCTTTTCGTCTACGCAATACATTTCGTCGCCTGCGTTTGGAGTAGATGACAAACCTAAAACAGATACTGCATACGATGGACCAGCACTCTTAACGTTTTTGCCTTTTTCGTTAAACATTGCTCTAACCTTACCAGTAGAAGTGCCTGCAATAATAAAGTCGCCAACATGCAAAGTACCATTTTGAATAAGCATTGTAGCAACTGGACCTTTGCCTTTATCTAGTCTTGCTTCTATAACCGAACCAACCGCCTTTCTCTTTGGATTTGCTTTTAGGTTTTGATATTCAGCAACAAATAAAATCATTTCAAGAAGTTTATCTATGTTTTGACCAGTTTTAGCAGAGATTGGAATTAAAATTGCATCGCCACCCCATTCTTCTGGAACAACACCATTTTCGGTTAGTTGTTGCTTAATTCGGTCTATGTTTGCTTCTGGCTTATCTATTTTATTAATAGCGACTATCATTGGAGCCCCAACTTGACGGATGTGTTTTATAGCTTCAATAGTTTGAGGCATAACACCATCATCGGCTGCAACCACTAGAATTGCTATATCGGTTAGTTTTGCACCTCTTTCACGCATTGCAGTAAAGGCAGCGTGACCTGGGGTATCAATAAAGGTTATCATATGCCCATCTTTTTCAATTGTGTAGGCACCAATATGCTGGGTAATTCCACCTGCTTCGCCTGCTATAACGTGGGTATCACGAATGTAGTCTAGAAGTGATGTTTTACCGTGGTCGACATGTCCTAAAACTGTTACAACTGGAGGTCTTGTAACTAGGTCTTTTTCATCGTCAACTTCTTCGGCTATATCAATTAATTTTTCTTCGTAAGACTTTTCTATTTTCTTTTCTAGTGTAACGCCAAGTTCGCTAGCAATAAGTTCTGCGGATTCAAAATCTATATTGCTATTTATGTTTACCATATTGCCAAGTATCATAAATTTCTTTATGATTTCTACAACTGGCTTACCAATTTTTTCTGCAAGCATTTTAACGGTTAGGTTGTCGGTGGTTATAACTGCATGGTCTATTGCTGGAGCGACCACTGTTTGGGTTTGCTTTGTTTTCTTACCCTTAAACTTTCTTGAACCCATTGTTATGCCGTCTTCGTTTTCTAATGACTCATCTACCACGAAGCCCTTCATCATTAATGCTTTACGGTTTAAGCCCTTCTTTTCTTCTACGTTATGCTCAACCTTTTTCTTGCTTTGAGTAGACTTTGTATTGGTTTTAGAAACAACCATACTTTCTGGCTTAGAAGAAGTTTGTGGCTTTGTGCCTGCAAATTTTGGTTGATTTGGTTTATTTGGGTCATTAACTCTGCCAAAAGGTCTTGGTCCGTTTTGGTTAAAGTTACGCCCAGCATATTGAGGTCTGCCATCAGCATTATCAAAATGACGAGTTCTAACATTACTGCCATTTGCCCCATTATTGTTTCTGTTAAACCCATTGTTTGGTTTAAACCCGTTTTGGTTACGGTTTGCGTATTCTGGTCTTGGGGTTTGTTTAAATTCTTTCTTCGCTTCTGGTTTTGTATTGTTTTTAACCATTTGTGCCTGTTTTTCCATTTGTTTCTGTTCTTCTTGTTTTGCCTTTTCTTGCATTAGTCTTTCGTTTTCTTTTTCTTTTGCTATACGGGCTTCTTCGTCTTTCTTGTTCTTTATTTGCTTTTTGGTTGCTTGCAACTTTTGGGTTATTGCCTTTGAGTCTTTCACATATTTAACAACCATATTTAATAGGCTATCCGCACTGCCCTTTAAACCAGTTGTTTCGGCTATATAGTCTTTTGCCTTACTGTTTTGCATTTCTTGATTTTGAATTTTGTTATTCAAATTCTATTCCTCCAATAATTTGTTAGTTTAATTTATTTATGGCACTTGCCAAATTAACATCTGTTACGCCTAAAACTTTAACCCCTATTATATTTATGTCGGTTAAAAGTTTTGGGTCTATTTCTTTTGTTTGTAGCTTTTTTATACTTGTTAGTTTATCTAACTTTTGCTTGCTATTTTCGTTAAGGTCAGTTGTATATAAAACCAACTGCACTCGCTTTTTAGTTTTTTCTAAATCGTCAAGTCCCTTAACTATTTTGTTGCTTTTTATTGCAAATCCAATAAATGTACTTATTTTATCCATTTATTTTACCTTTAATTTTTTCTAATTCTTCATTAGATAATTTTCCGCCGACTGCCCTTTCAAAAGCCTTTCGTTTTTCTAGTTGGTTCACGCAGTCTGCTTTGCATACGTATGCACCCCTACCACTGGTTTTGCCAGTTTCATCTAAAACAATTTCGCCAGAGTCAGTGCAAACAACTCTAATTAAATCTTGCTTTGGTTTCATAGTTCTGCACACAACGCACATTCTTTGTGGAACTTTTTTCATATATTAGCCCTCGGTTTTAATAGCGTCTAGGTTAACATCTTCAAATATACCATCTAGGTTATTAAAGTCGTTTTTAACAATGTTTGCGTCCATATCTGAAATAGAATTTTCATCATCTGGAGTGCTTTCTACGCTTTGAGTTACGCTCTTAACGTCTATCTTCCAACCAGTAAGTCTAGCAGCAAGCCTTACGTTTTGACCACTCTTGCCGATAGCTAGGCTTAGTTTATCGTCTGGAACTATTGCTCTAGAAGACTTAGTTTCATCATTAACTTCTACTGTTAACACTTTTGCTGGAGATAATGCACGTGCAATGTATTCAAATGGGTCGTCAGACCAAACAATAATATCAATCTTTTCGCCATTTAATTCAGCAACAATTGAGTTAACTCTCATACCCTTGTTACCAACGCACGCACCAAGTGGGTCTAGGTTAGGGTCTTTTGACGCAACTGCCATTTTAGTTCTGTAACCAGCTTCACGAACGATATTTTTAATTTCTACGGTGCCACTTGCAATTTCTGGAACTTCTAACTCGAATAACTTTTTAACAAAGTTAGGAGCAGACCTAGAAACAATTGCTTGACTACCCTTTTCGGTTTCTTTTAATCTTTTAATTAAAACTTTAATTCGGTCGCCAATGTTATATTTTTCTCCAGGAATTTGGTCTTGTGGAGTTAACACACCTTCTACTTGAGTGCTTGTTAGTTCTAGGTATACGTTATCACCATCAATTCTTCTAATAAGACCAGTAGTAATTTGGTCTAACTTTTCGTTCATTTCTTGATGAACTATGCCTCTTTCGGTTTCTCTTAATTTTTGAGTAATAATTTGCTTTGCGGTTCCTGCTGCAATTCTACCAAAATCTTTTGGAGTGATTTCTTCTTTTAGGATATCACCAACGTGAGCAGTCTTTTTAATTTGCTTTGCATCGGTTAGTGAAATTATTGTGTCGTCCCCTGGAATCATATCCACATCAGCAACTACAGTTTTGTATGCATATACTTTTATAGTATGCTTATCTGGGAATAGTTTAACAGTTACTGCTTTGCCTTCTCCAAAATTCTTTTTGTATGCAGAAACTAGTGCAGTTTCTAGCCAAGAAATAAAATCTTCTTTCTTTATTCCTTTTTCATTTTCTAGGTCTTCTAGTGCCAAGAAAAAATCTTTGTTAATCATTTTTATACTCCTTAATTAAAATTCTATATGTTTTGTAATTTTTGATATTTGTTTTCTTTCAAGTGTCAAATTTTCTTTTGGTTGCTCTATGGTTATAGTGCTTTCTGTAAACTCCAATAAGTTTCCTGTGTAATCCTTTTTGCCATTTAGTTTTGCATATAGTGAAACGTCTACAAGTTGCCCGATATTACGGTTTAGGTCCTTATCGGTTTTAAGTGGTCGGTCTAAGCCAACAGATGTGCAGTTTAAAATGTAACTATGCCCATTGGTTGGGTCTAATTCATCTAGTGCCACATCCACTGCTTTATGCACTTTTTCTAGCCCATCAAGGTCTACTCCGTTTGGACCATCTATAAACAATGTAAGGTTCATTCCGTTTTGTTTTTTAGCGTATTCAACGTCCACAAGTTCATAACCTAAAGCCTCTACAGTTGGTGTAATAAATTGCATTACATTATCTTTAACTGAAAGTGTTTGCATATTTTCTCCTTGAAATTATTTCCCTAAAAAAAGTTGAACGACACCATTTTGTGCCGTTCAACAAAGATTAGTTTATTTATAATATAATTATATCACCTAATATAAATATAATGCAATAGTTTTTTAAAATTTTTCGCAAAGTTTTATCATTACTTCAGCGGCAGCAACTGCATCAAATACCGCTCGGTGAGCCGTTTCTAGTGGCACGTTTAACGCCTTTGCAACCGTTACTAATTTGTAGTTTTTTAAGCCCTTTAACTTGGTTTTTGCCATAACGAAAGCATCGTCGGTTTCGTGCGTCCACGCATAGCCTAGTTTTTTGCCGTAATACTCAATAAACGAAAAGTCAAACCCAATTACGTAACTTACCATAACGCAACCATCGCAGAACTTAAAAAAGTCTGGCATAACTTCTTTTAA
>USNN01000028.1 GCA_900556185.1 uncultured Eubacteriales bacterium | reverse complement strand
GATTATTAAAATTTGCCTTCGATAAGTTTAATTTGTCTGCAAGAGGTTACACAAGAATATTAAAGGTGGCAAGAACCATCGCCGATCTAGATGGCTCTGAAAACATTAAAAAAGACCACATAATAGAGGCTATTTCTTATAGGACTATCGAAAAGTATGAATTATAAAGGACAGTGTGATGACTAATTTAACCAAAGACGAACTAAGCATTGTATATCTAGACAGCTTAGGCGTTACCAGAAAAAGGCTATATAACCTAATAACCCAAAACAACTCGGTATACAACGCTTTAACTAGTTTAACCGAAGACACTAAAGCCCTTATAGGCGAAGAAAAATTAAAAAAATTTATGTCAAGACCGCTAGACGAAGCACTAGATAAGTTATCTAAATATCTAGAAAAAATTGAGGTAAATGCAAGCACAATTATAAGCGAAGACTACCCAGAAAGTTTAAAAAACATAGACCCAATGCCTAATGTCTTGTATTATAAAGGTGATTTCAGTTTAACGGCAAGCAACCACATTATTGGGGTTGTTGGCACAAGAAAACCATCTAATTACGGCAGAGATGCAACAAAAATATTTGTGCGTGACCTTGTTCGGATTGGTGGTATGGTAACCGTTAGTGGCTTAGCTTACGGAATAGACAGTGAGTGTGCGAAGGTCACAATAGAAAATGCTGGCAAAACCATAGCAGTGCTTGGTGGTGGGCTAACACAAATTTATCCAGCCAGCAACACAGAACTTGCTAAAAACATTATAAAAAGTGGCGGGCTTGTGTTAAGCGAATATTTCCCAAGTGTTAGACCAAGCGTGTATACTTTCCCAGATAGAAACCGCATAATTAGTGGGCTAAGTGAAGGGCTACTTGTTATAGAAGCGGGTGCAAAAAGTGGTTCACTAATAACCGCTAATCTTGCCATAGACCAAGGCAAAGCCTTATTTGTGGTTCCAGCGAATATAGATAATTCATCGGGTGCTGGAAGCAATAAGTTAATAGAAGACTACCCAGAAACATTTACGATTTCACCAACTACAATATTAAACAGTTTACATATAAGTTACCAAGCCGTAGAGAATGTGGAATTGAAATACACAAAAGATGAAAAAAGAGTTGTAGATGCCCTAAGTAGTGGTGAAAAAAATATGGATGAACTTTGTGAAATTTTAGTGGAAGATGTTAAAACTCTTAATTTATTATTGACAGATATGGAACTTAGTGGAATAATAAAAAGAGTCGCGGGGGATTTTTATTCACTTGAAAAATAAAAAAAGGAAGGCGAAATGAAGTTAGTATTAATAGAAAGTTCTGGTAAACAAGAAACCGTACAAAAGTATTTAGGAAAAGATTATAAAGTTTTCGCAACCAAGGGCCATGTTAGAGATTTGCCTGTAAAAACCTTAGGTGTAGATATAGACAAAAACTTTGCCCCAGACTATCAAATAATGTCAGATAAGAAAAAACTCGTTACCCAGTTAAAGGAACTTGCAAAAAAATCGGATGAAATTTTATTCGCAACTGACCCTGATAGAGAAGGTGAAGCCATAGCATGGCATTTGTATCATATATTAGGAATAGACCCAAAAACTCCAGCAAGAATAGTATTTAATGAAATTAGTAAAAACGCAGTTCAACACGCACTAGAAAAGCCACGAGCAATAGATATAAACCTTGTGGATGCTCAACAAGCAAGGCGTGTGTTAGATAGATTGGTGGGTTATAAACTTAGCCCAATTGTATGTAATAAAATTCAAAACAAACTTAGTGCTGGCAGAGTTCAGTCGGTAACCTTGCGTCTTGTGGTGGATAGGGACCGAGAGATAGAGAACTTTAAACCAGAAGAATATTGGTCACTTACTTGCATATTCACATCGGAAGACGGTGAAGAAGTTAAGGCAAGTTTAGTGCTACCTAAAAAATCTAAAATATCAACAAAAGCCGAAATGGACGAAGTTTTAAAAGATATAACCTCGTCTAATTTTGTTGTGAGCAATGTAAAAAGAACCGAAACCAAGTCGCATCCACAAGCCCCATTCACAACAAGCTCTATGGTGCAAGATGCACTAAATAAACTAGGAATGAACTCTAAAGTTACATCTGCAACCGCTCAAATATTATATGAAGGCGTAGACGTGGCAGGTGAAGGCAAAGTTCCACTAATAACCTACATAAGAACAGACTCCACTCGTATTAGTGAAGAAGCACAAGCAAAGGCTTTAACTTATATAGAAAATCATTACGGCAAAAACTATTGCCCTAAAACTCCAAATATATATAAAAGCAAAAAGAATATTCAAGATGCGCACGAAGCAATTCGACCAATCACGCTAGATAGAACCCCAGCAAGTTTAAAGGGTAAAATTGAAGCAGGTCAATATAAACTATATAAACTTATTTATGAAAGGTTTTTGGCATCTCAAATGGCAGACGCAAAATACGATACTTGTGCTATAGATATAGAAAGTAGCGTAGGCAATCACACCTTGCGTGCAAATGGCAAAGTAATGACATTTGATGGTTACACCGTGATATACACAGCAGTAGCAAACCCAGACGAATCTGATGATGCCAGTGCAACGCTACCAAACCTAACTGAAGGGGATAAACTAAACCTAAAAGAAACCAAGCCAGAGCAAAAGTTTACTAAGCCTCCAGCAAAATTTTCAGAAGCAAGCCTTGTTAAAACTATGGAAGATAAAGGCATCGGCAGACCAGCAACATACTCGCCAACCGTAAACACACTACTTAGCCGAAATTATATTGAAAGAGAAGGCAAGTTTTTAAAAAGCACGGAACTTGGCAGAAATGTTGTGGACCTACTAGAGCGTAACTTTAGCGATATTATGGATGTTGGTTTCACCGCGGATATGGAAAACAAACTAGATACCATAGAAGAAGGTGGCAAGGTTTGGCAAAATGTTATTAAAGACTTTTATGCAGGGTTCCAAAAAGAACTAATGGAAGCCCAGAAAGATAGATACAAGGTGCCTGCTAAGGTAGAGGAAACTGACGAAGTTTGCGAAAAATGTGGTGCTAAAATGGTAATACGAAATGGTAAATTTGGCAGGTTTATGGCTTGCTCTAATTTCCCAGAATGTAAAAACACAAAACCTATTGTAGAAATTGTTGGGAAATGTCCAAAGTGTGGCAGAGACCTTGTTAAAAAGATGAGCAAGAAAAACAAAGTGTTCTATGGTTGCACTGGTTTTCCAGCGTGTGATTTCGCATCGTGGGATTTGCCATATAAAGATAAATGTCCTAAGTGTGGCGAGTATATGGTAGTTAAAAAAATAGGCAACTATAATCACATAAAGTGCAGTGCTTGTGATTATCAAACAAAAGAAAAAATAGAAACAACTGGCGAGGATAATAATGACACAGAAAAAAGTTAATATTGTCGGTGGAGGCCTAGCGGGTGTAGAATGTGCATGGTTTTTGGCTTCCCACAATATTAAAGTTAATTTATATGAAATGAAACCAATTAAAAAATCGCCAGCACACACTAGTGATGATTTAGCCGAAATTGTATGTTCAAATAGTTTAAAAAATGTAGATATATTAACAAGTTCGGGTTTATTAAAAGCGGAGATGGAAAAGTTTGGCAGTATTATTTTAAAAACAGCAAAACAAAATTCTGTCCCAGCCGGCGGAGCGTTAGCCGTAGACCGTGAAAAGTTTTCATCGGAAATTACTAGGTTGGTTAAAGAAAATGCAAACATTAATCTTATAACCAAAGAGGTTACATCGATTCCACTAAACAATGATGAAATTACAATAATAGCGACAGGACCATTAACTAGCGATACATTATATAAAGATATACAAGACAAGTTAGGTGCGGGCGATTTACACTTTTTTGACGCATCTAGCCCAATTGTGCTTGGCGAAAGCATAGATATGACCAGTGCATTCGTTCAGGATCGATACGGAACCGTTGGCGAGGGCGACTACTTAAATTGCCCACTAACTAAAGAAGAATATTTAACCTTTTATAACGAACTAATAAATGCAAAGCGAGCAAATTTGCACGAGTTTGAAAAGTCTGAGATATTTGAAGGTTGTATGCCAGTAGAAATAATGGCAAAACGCGGAGAAGATGCCCTACGGTATGGACCAATGAAACCAGTTGGCATAGGTAAACACTTAAGTGTAAAACCTTATGCGATTGTGCAACTAAGAAAAGAAAATACTAAAAATGAGTGCTATAACTTGGTTGGGTTTCAAACAAATTTAACATTCCCAGAACAAAAGCGAGTATTCAGTTTAATTCCAGCACTTAAAAATGCAGAGTTTATAAAATATGGCGTTATGCACCGAAATAGTTTTATAAACTCACCAAACCTATTAAATAAAGACTTATCTACAAAAAAATATCCAAATCTATACATAGCAGGGCAACTATCTGGTGTGGAAGGGTATGTAGAAAGCACAGCATCGGGGTTAATGGTTGGCGTAAGCGTGTTATTAAAGTTAAGAGGTAACACACCAATTCTTCCAAATCAAAATACTATGCTTGGTGCAATAATGGGATACATAACAAATGAGGCAAATAAGTATAATTTTGAACCCATGAACTCAAATTATGGCATAATTGCACCAATAGAAAATAAAACAAAAGACAAACAAGCAAACAGACAAAAAATTTATGATAGGGCTATGCGAACAATAGACCAATACATTAAGGAGAACAATTTATGCAAATAAAAGGCACAACAATAATCGCCGTAAGACGAGATAATAAAATAGTTCTAGCAGGCGATGGACAGGTTACAATCGGGGAAAGATGTATATCTAAATCTAACGCAGTTAAGGTTCGTAGAATATACGATGGAAGCGTTGTAATTGGTTTTGCTGGAAGCACAGCAGATGCATTTACACTAAGCGAAAAATTTGAAAAAATGCTTAAAAAATATTCTGGCAATTTAACAAGAGCCAGCGTGGAACTAGCAGGACTATGGCGTAACGATAAAATACTTAAAAACCTAGAAGCAATGATGATTGTGGCTAGCGGAAATGAAATGTATTTAATTACCGGCGTGGGTGATGTAATAGAACCAGATGGCGACATTTTAGAAATTGGCTCAGGTGGTGAATACGCAAAATCTGCAGGTCTTGCACTTTTGCAAAATACCAACCTAAGTGCAAAAGAAATTGCTAGAAAAGCAATAGAAATTGCTAGCAGTATTTGTGTGTTTACAAACGACCACATCACTGTAGAGGAGGTTTAGTATATGGAAATGAGTCCTAAGCAAATTGTTGCAGAACTAGATAAATATATAATTGGTCAAGATGAAGCAAAAAAGATGGTTGCAATTGCTCTTAGAAATAGATACAGAAGAAGTATGCTACCAAAAGAATTGCGAGATGAAATTACACCTAAAAACATTATAATGAAAGGTCCAACTGGCGTTGGTAAAACCGAAATAGCAAGAAGGCTTTCTAAAATTGTAAACGCTCCATTTGTTAAAGTTGAAGCAACCAAATTTACCGAAGTAGGGTATGTTGGTAGAGATGTAGAAAGTATGATAAGAGATTTAGTAGAAGCAAGTATACATCTAGTTAAAAAAGAAAAATGCGAAGCCATTAAAGAACAAAGCGAAGTAAAAGTAAATCAAAAGTTAATAGAACTTGTGTATAATGGTATAAAACCAGCCGAAGGTCAGGTTATTAATAAAGCCGATGTAGAAGCAGACTTTTTAGCAGGTAAATACGAAAATACAAATGTAGAAATAGAATGTACCGACCAACCAAAACAAATTAATTTCTTTGGTGGTGCTGGCGGAATGGATATTAATATTGGCGACATTATGGGTAGTATAATGACCCCACCAGGCAAGAAAAAGAAGAAAAAAGTTATGGTTAAAGAAGCCCGAGAAATATTAATTCAAGAAGAAAGCGATAAACTTTTAGATATGGATGATGTATATTCAGAGGCACTTAGCAGAGCCGAACAAAATGGTATTATATTTATTGACGAAATAGATAAAATTACTGGCAAAGGCGGACATAACTCAAACGGCCCAGATGTATCAAGAGAAGGCGTTCAAAGAGATATTTTGCCAATTGTGGAAGGTTGCACAGTTTCTACAAAATATGGTCCAATCAAAACCGACTATATTTTGTTTATTGCAGCGGGTGCTTTCCATGTTGCGAGTGTAGAAGATTTAATTCCAGAATTACAAGGCAGATTTCCAGTTTTGGTTGAACTAGATAGTTTAAAAGCATCCGACTTTGAAAAGATTTTAACAAACACCGAAAACTCTTTAATTAAGCAATATAAAGAACTTCTAGCGGTAGATAATATAGACCTTAATTTTTCAGATGGTGCAATTAAAAAGATATCTAGCCTTGCAGAAATAGAAAATCAAACCAATGAAAATATTGGGGCAAGAAGACTACACAATATTTTAGAAAAACTACTAGAAGATATCTCGTTTAACGCATCTGGCGACCACCCAGTTATTAAGGTGGATATAGACGAAGAATATGTAAACAAAAACCTAAAAGATAATGACTACTCATTAGACCTTAGAAGACATATATTATAAGCAATAGGAAGATAAAAATCAGCGAGAGAATATTTCGCTGATTTTTTTATGCTAATTATATTCAAAAATTTGAAGTGTAAGCAGTGTATAATTTCTCATTTTTTATTTAATTATTTAAAACGCTAGGGTATTGACTATTTTGATTTTTTATGGTATTATTTTTCCGAAATATTTTGGGGGACAAATATATGGAAAATAGAATTTATTTGGACTATTCTGCAACCACTCCACTATCTAGCGATGTTTATAGAAGTATGCTAGATTGTTTTACTAATTTTTATGGCAATGCTTCTAGTATTCACTCTTTTGGTAGAGAGGCATCAGAAAAATTAGATGAATCAAGAGCTATTATAGCAAAAGCAATTAATGCAAAAAGCAGTGAAATTTATTTCACTTCAGGCGGAACAGAATCTAATAACTGGGCAATCTTTGGTCTTGCACACGCAAATAAAGACAAAGGTAATCACATTATTGTTTCTGCGTTTGAACACCATTCAATTATGGAAGCGGCTGAAAAACTAGAAACCGAAGGTTTTAATGTAACCTATGTTCCAATTAAGCCAAATGGCATTATAGACTACAAAGAACTAGTTAAAGCAATTACTCCAGAAACAATTTTAATTTCTGTTATGGCAGTTAATAACGAAATTGGCACAATTCAACCAATAAAGGCAATCGCAAAACTTGCTCATAGTTATGGCATAATTTTCCATACAGACTGCGTTCAAGCACTTGGCTCAATTAAGTTAGATGTTGTAGATATGGAAATTGACGCACTAAGTGTATCTGCTCATAAAATATACGGGCCAAAGGGTATTGGTGCGTTGTATGTTAAAGACGGCATAAGAATTGAAAAAATGATGTATGGTGGCGAACAAGAAAGAAATTTAAGAGCGGGCACAAGTGATGTTCCTAGTGCAGTTGGCTTTGCAAAGGCTACCGAAATTTTGGTTAAGAACTTTAACGACAGAGCAAAATCTGTTATGAAAGTTAAAAAGTATTTTATTAAAAAACTTTCTGAAGAAATTACTGGTTACACAATTAATGGTGCTGTAGATAAATCTGTTGGAAATATCCTAAATGTGTCATTTAGCGGGGTAGACGGTGAAGCGGTATTAATGCTACTAGACTTTGCTGGCGTTGCAGTTAGTAATGGTGCTGCGTGTGCATCTGGCTCAGTTCAAAGTTCACACGTTATTATGGCAGTTAACCCAGAAGGTGCTAAGGGCGCAGTTCGTTTCTCATTTAGTTATTTAACAACGCTAGATGAAATAGACTACACAATTGAAGAACTTAAAAAGGGTTTACAAAACTTAAGAAAGTTATCTCCAGTAAAACAAACTAAGGGGGTTAATTAATATGAAATACACCCAAAGTTTAGTTAATTCATTTTATGCATCAGCACACACTGGCACAATTAGCGGTGCAAACATTGTAAACCGAGTTGTAAACAAAGAAACTGGTGACACAGTTAAGTTATATATTGTATTAAATGGCGACACAATTGAAAATGTAAAGTTTCAAGCGTATGGTTCGGTTGTATTATTTGCTAGTATGTCTGCAATTGCAGATATTATAATAGGTAAAACTTTAACCGAAGCCCTAGAACTTACCGATAAGCAAGTAATTAAAGAAATTAAGCAAGTTAATAGATGCGACTATAATATGGTGGCATTTGCAGTGCGAGCAACCATAATTACTGTTTCTAATTACCTTAAAAAATTAGAAAAGGGAACTGTTGTAAACAAAACAGGTGCCGTTAAGGTTAAATCTTTAACCGCTATAACCAACCTTAATTCATATAAAGGCGAAGAAGCAGTTAGCGAGTTAGAAGAAATTATCCCACAAGAAGAAACCCCAGTTGTAGAAGAAATAGAAGCAACAGAAGAACAAAAACCAGAAATAAGCGAAGATGTGGAATCTCCAGTGATGTTAGACGCTCACGACTATGAAGTTGTAACCGAAGCAGACGAAAATGAAAGACACACAAAAATTGAGTCTATGCCTACAAAAATAGAAGTTCGTATTTTAGACGATAATTCAGACAACGCAAAAGACGAGCCTATTGAAGAAAAAGCAGAAGAAAAGCCAATAGTTGTTACACCAGAAGCACCAGTTTATGGAAATGTTATTAAAACTACGCATACTATAACTCATACTGTAAAAACTAAGCAAAGCACTGTTACACCAGCAGATGTTGATGCAGACGAAACAAAAAATGATGATGTTATAGATGAAATAGACTCAATTACTGCAAAGCTAACTGATGCAATAACCAAACTAAATTTTAAGTTTGATATAGACGATAAAAATGAAGACTAATTTAATGTATATTTTGTAGAATTTTGACGAATACTAAGTGCAATAACGAAAAGGAGGTTAAATATGAAGGACTCTATTTTGTGTTGTGCTTTCTGCCTAGGATTGGGTATGGTCGTTGGCGGAGTGATAGTATCTAAAAATTCTAAGATAAGAAACTTTGTAAACAATGCGTCAAACGAGGCAACGGAAGCCGCAAAAAAAGCAAAAGAGACTATAGAGGAGAAATTAGACCAAAGCGGTTTAACTTCAAAATCTAACTAATTAATCTAAAAAATCGTTAGACATAAGAAAATAGTTCAAAATAAGTTGGACTATTTTCTTTTTTTGTGTTATATTAATAAATAGGAGAATAATGTTATGCGAATTATGTGCTTAGATGTAGGCAGTGTTAGAGTTGGTATTGCAATGTCTGACCCAATGCAAATTATTGCAAGCCCATTAGAAGTTTTAAAGCGAACAAACTCAATTAATAATGATGCTAAATATGTAGCAAACCTAATTAAAACACATGAAGTTGGTTTAGTCGTGGTGGGGCTTCCACTAAAACTAGATGGAACAGAATCGGCTAGCACGCTTATGGCACGAGAATTTGCAGAAAAATTATCTAAGTTTACTACTGTGCCAATAGAGTTTCAAGACGAAAGGCTAAGCACCGTAAGTGCCCAAAGAATACTACTAGAAGGCAATGTTAGGCGAGATAAACGAAAAGGTGTGGTAGATAAACTGGCGGCCAACATAATATTGCAAAATTATTTAGACAAACTAAGCAATAAAAATAAAATTTAAGGAGGATAATTTATGGCAGACGAATTAAAAGATAAGGATAAGGTGGCTGCATCTGTATCTCACATGATTGAAGACGAAGATGATATTGTAACCTTAATTAATGAAGAAGGGGAAGAAATTCAATTCGTTGAAATTGCAGGTATTGCATACCGTGGAAACTTTTATGCTGTATTGCAACCAGTAGAACTATTAGATGGTATGAAAGAAGATGAGGCCTTGGTATTTAAAGTAACTAAAGGTGCTAATGGTGAAGACAATTTTGAAATA
>USNN01000027.1 GCA_900556185.1 uncultured Eubacteriales bacterium | reverse complement strand
CCATTAAAGTCTCCCCATGCGACTAGATTTGCAATATAGGGTGCTCTAATATGCTGTAATCGTGCATGCACCTCTTCACTAATCTGCTCTCTACGATGGTAGATTTTCAGGCAGTACTGTGTATCATTAGAATCAGCACACGCGTAGATATCAGCTTCGCCCGACTCAACATTTATCCGTGAAACAACTTTATATTTTCCACCATTCATAGTTGTTGGGTTTAATGCACATCTTGCCATATGTTTAACATCATCAAACGCCTCGTCATTAGCAACACCTTTATAGTGCGACATTGCAAAACAAGCATTATGGCAACATATACATGGTTGAATATCTTGTGGTCTTTCTTCAATTAGTTTTGTTACCCATTCACCATCAACCAAAAATTGACGAGCAAAACCAACTGCGTCTATTTGGTTTGTTTTAACGGCTTCTGCACCAGCGTCTGGAGTCATTCTGCCAGCACAAACGACAGGGATATTCACAAACTTTTTAATGTGAGAGACATCCTCTAGGTTGCAGTTTTGTGGCATATATTGTGGTGGATGTGACCAATACCAAGCATCGTATGTACCGTTATCGGCGTTAAGCATATCGTATCCTGCTTTTTCTAGGTATGCTGCAGCCTTTTCGCTTTCAGACATATTTCTGCCGACTTCATCATAAATTTCACCAGGTACTGCCCCACTATCAAACCCTTTAGTTTTACTAACTACTGAATATCTTAGCGAAACAGGGAAATCTTCACCACACTTCTCCTTTATTGCGTGAACGATTTCTACAGGTAATCTATATCTATTTTCAAAACTACCACCATATTCATCGGTTCTATGATTTGTGTATTTTAGTGTAAATTGGTCAAGAAGATACCCTTCATGCACGGCGTGAACCTCTACACCATCTACCCCAGCCTCTTTAAGTAGTCTTGAAGTTTCTGCAAATGCATAAATTATCTTTTTAATTTCTTTTAGAGTTAATGCTCTACACATAACACCTTCTGCCCACCTAGATGGCAATTTGCTAGGAGAAGCACAGGCATAAGATAAGTCCATTACTGGGCTTATTAATTTGCCAATAAATTTATGTTTAACGAAAGGCACAAGTGCATCAGTTATTGCAAAACTTCTACCAAAACCTGCTGTTAATTGAACAAAAAGTTTAGCACCAGTTTTATGAAATTCTTGCATATATTCTTTTAGTTCACGGAACATTTTTTTGTTTTGATACAACCATCTGCCACCAATTAAGTCTTTAAGTGGTGCAATTCCAGGAATTATTAAACCAACATTGTTTTTGGCTCTTTCCATAAAAAACTCTGCCGATTCTCTGTCAAAATGGTTTGGACTCATCCAACCAAACAAACTAGTACCACCCATTGGGCACAATACTATTCTGTTTTTAATTTCAACGTTACCTATCTTCCAAGGCGTAAATAGTGGTTCATACTTTTTTTCCATTTGTTTCTCCCATTAATTTTATTTATTCAAACTCAGTTCCACAGTATTTGCATTGCTTTGCACTTTTACCATTTTTAGCCCCACAAGCAGGACAAGTAAACACCCTATCAACCACTTCTTGCTTTTTAACAGTTGGTTTTAGAGTGGTGCCATCTAACACAAAGCCTTTTATATATAGTTTGCTAATTAGCAAATTAACTGTCTTTTTCATTTCTTCTACGTTTTCACCGCAGTTATTTGCAAGCAAGGCTATATCAGTAATATTTTGTTCTATTATCATGTTTGCTATACGATAATTTTTTAGTTCATTACCATAATTTACCCACAAAATTGGGCAACCATAAAAACCTAGCACTGTTGCCACAATGCCAAGCACCATTCCCCAGGTTATTCCATTTACCGCACATAGTATTATTGCTGGAACGCCAGCAACTAGCATCACTGAAAATATAAGTGATAAAATTAAATATTTTTTTACGCTCTTTTTTACTTTTTCCATAATTTTATTATATCATAGCTAATTTGAATGTAAAACTAAAATTTAAGCAAGTTTGAAAATTTTTTAACAAAAAAACCACCAATATATGGTGGAATTTTTGTTATTTATTTGCTTTTATAAATTGGTCGCTGTCTGGCTTATTAAAGTTAGCGTTTTCACTAATATATGCCTTTCTTGCTTCTATGTTTTCACCCATTAGAGTGGTTATAAGTCTTTCAGCTTCAGCAGCATCGTCTATAGTAACTTGCACCAAAGTTCTCTTTTTAGGGTCCATAGTGGTATCCCACAACTGTTCTGGGTCCATCTCGCCAAGACCTTTATATCTTTGAATGGTGTAACCTTTGCCAGCACGAGCCACAACATCTGGAAGTTCTGCGTCCGAATAAACATATTCAATAAAATCACGCTTTTGAACTCTGTATAGTGGTGGCATACCAATATACACATGACCTTGATTGATTAGTTCCTTCATATATCTAAAGAAGAATGTAAGTAAAATTGCTCTAATGTGGAAACCATCGTGGTCCGCATCGGCTAGAATTATAACTTTATGATACTTAAGGTCATCTATATTAAAGTCTTCGCCAAGCCCCGCACCAAGAGCCGAAATTATAGTTCTTATTTCTTCGTTACTTAATACTTGGTCAATTCTCTTTTTTTCAGCGTTTAATGGCTTACCACGTAGTGGCAAAATTGCCTGAAAATGACGGTCTCTTGCTTGTTTCGCAGACCCGCCCGCACTATCACCTTCTACTATAAATAGTTCGTTTAGTTCTGGTTTTCTGCCAGTGCAAGATGCAAGTTTTCCAACTAAAGTCGCATTCTCTAGACTATTTTTTTGACGAGTAATTTCTTTTGCTTTTCTTGCAGCTTCTCTAACCTTAGCCGCTCCAATTGCCTTTTCATATACAGCAGACATTGTCTTGTTTTTCTTGTTATCAAATACAAACTCACTTAGTTTTTCTATAACAAAGTTTTCAACAATTGGTTTAATTTCTGGGTTGCCAAGTTTTGTTTTCGTCTGCCCTTCAAATTGAACATTCTTCATTTTAATTGCAAGAACAGCCGTTAAACCTTCTCTAAAGTCTTCACCCATTAAATTTGGGTCTTTATCTTTTATATAGTTATATTTTCTTAGTGCATCATTAAACACTTTTGTAATACCACTTTTAAAGCCTGTTTCGTGGGTTCCACCTTCTATAGTTGGAATGTTGTTTACATAAGAAAAACAACTTTCTGAATACCCATCGGTATATTGCATTGCAAGGCTTATATAAACACCATCTTTTTCGCCCTCTAGGAATATTGGAACTGGGAATAACTTATTCTTGCTATCATTTAAATATAGCACAAAATCAGATAGTCCGCCATCATACTTATATGTTTTTTCGTATGGTTCGTTTAGTCTATCATCTTTTAGTGTTATTAAAACGCCTTTATTTAAAAACGCAAGTTCCTTTAGGTGTTTTGCTATTGTATCTAATGAAAATACAGTTGTCTCAAATATTCTTTTGTCTGGCATAAATGTGATTTTACTGCCGTGTTCGGTGGTGTCACCAATAACTTCTAGCCCAGTTTGAGGAACACCGCCTTTAATTTTACCGTCCGCCCCTTTTACGCTTGCAAACTTTTGCATATACTTTTTGCCGTTTTTGCAAACTTCTACAGTTAACCATTCAGACAACGCATTAACGCACGACAAACCAACACCGTGCAAACCGCCTGAAATTTTATAGCCGTCGCCACCGAATTTACCACCAGCGTGCAACTTTGTTAAAACGACTTCAACCGCACTCTTACCTTCTTTTTTCATAATGCCGGTAGGAATACCACGACCATTATCCTTAACAGAGCAAGAGCCGTCTTTACGCAAAATAACATCAATTTCATTACAGTATCCAGCTAGTGCTTCGTCGATACTATTATCCACGATTTCCCAAACTAGATGGTGTAAACCACGTATATCTGTAGACCCAATATACATACCAGGTCGCTTTCTAACTGGCTCCAATCCTTCCAGAACTTGTATCTGTTCTTCGGTATATTTTGATTCAACTTTTTCTGTCATAAGACACTCCCACTTGATAATTTTGTAACTCAATTATAACACACGTTTTGTAAAAGTTAAAGCGTTTTTGACAACAAATTTAAAATTAGCCAAGAAATTTATGTATTTTGCCATTATATAAAAAAATAAGGGTTTCAGACTTGGTAAAACTTACCCGCTAAAATCCCTTATTTTTAAAGCAATTACGCATTATTTAATTTTCCCAGAAACCACTCTAATTTTTTTAAATTCTTCTAAATTTTTTACTTTAGAAAAAGTGGATGTTATAAATATCTGTTGGTTGCTTAAATACTTTAGTAAAAGTTCTTGACGAGAGTAGTCTAGCTCGCTAAAAACATCGTCTAGTAGCAAAATCGGACACTCCTTTTCTTCTTTAATCGTTTCTAGTTCGGCTAGTTTCAATGCAAGCACAACCGACCTAATTTGCCCCTGGCTTGCGTATGGCTTAACTTCTTTTTTGTTTATAAAAAACTTCAAGTCATCTCGGTGTGGACCAATTGTTGTGTAACCAACTTCCTTGTCTTTATCTCTTGATACAACCAAGTTATTTAAAAAGTTTTCGGTCATATCTTCCCGAGATTTGCCCTTTAACCCAACATACTTTATCTCTAAATTTTCCTTGCCCCTAGTTAAATAATTTAACACGCTTGAAACCTTGCCGTTAATTTTATCAATAAAGTTTTTTCGGCTTAAGGCTATTTGGCTACCAATTAGTGCTAGTTGTGTATCAAACACATCTAGTTGTGCGTCCACGTTTTTAATATATGCACACGACTTAAGGAGTTTATTTCTATTCATCAAAACTTCTTCGTATCTATCAAGCAAAACACAATATGCTTTAGAAACCTGAGAAATATCCGTGTCTATAAAATCACGCCTTACTTCTGGCCCACTTTTAACAATCTTTAACTCGTCTGGTGAAAAAATAACAGCGTAAACAAAACCCAACTTATCCTTCTTTTGCTTAATTAAATTACCGTTCACATAATATTCGTCTTCGCCGTCTTTATTAATCACATATTTAATTTTTCTTTCGCCAAAAGTATCCGACTCCAAAACAACTTCTATTGTAGCCTGATCTGAATCTTCTCTTATACAATCTACAAGTTTAGAATTTCTAAACGATTTTAATGTACTTAATATATATATAGGTTCTATCAAGTTGGTTTTACCCTGAGCATTTTTGCCAACCACAATATTCGTTTTAGGAGAAAACTCAACCGTCTCATCTATATAATTTCTAAAATTACTTAAACTTATTTTTTTAATATACATTTTACCCTTCTTATATATATCATTATATATAATATATTTTAAACTATACTTATTTAGTTTGTCTAGTAAATAAATTAATTTAACTAACTACTTGCAAATATATACTAAATTAGTTATAATATATGTAGGAGTATTATCGGGAAAATGAGTAACAAAGAAACGAATACAACTGAATTAGATTATAAAAAAATTTGGGATAATGCCAAAAAAATTGTTGCCAGTGTAACTTCCGCTCTTACCTATGATGTTTGGATAAAAGCACTTGAGCCAATTGGAATTAGAGGTGATGCTCTTATTTTAAAATCACCTAGCGCAGGCGCAAGGTCGGTTATTCAAAAAAGTCATACCGAAAAAATAAACGAAGCAATTAAAGAAGTTTGCCCACACCTAAATTCGTTTGAAGTAGTAGTTGAAGACGAAATTGAAGAAGAAAATTTAGTTTTTGATGACCCTAAAATAAAACCAGAGCAAGCGGTTTCAAATAAAACAACAAAGTCATCTCAGTTTAACCCAAAGTTCACTTTTGAAAACTATGTTGTTGGTCCAACTAACGAGTTTACCGTTGCAGCCGCCAAAGCAGTAGCCGAAAATCCGGGTGGTCAATACAACCCACTATTTATTTATGGTGGTGCAGGTCTTGGTAAAACCCATATACTTCACGCAATTGGAAATCAATTAGTAGAAACCAAACCAGAGTTAACCGTAGTTTATGTAACCACTGAGCAATTCACCAACGAGTTTATTGAAACGGTTAGTAAAAACGAACTAGATATGAATACTGGTTTTAGAAATAAATATCGAAACGCAGACGTCTTAATCGTAGATGACGTGCAATCAATTATAGGCAAACCTAGAGTTCAAGAAGAATTTTTCCACACCTTTAATGCACTAATCTCTCAAAACAAACAAATTGTACTTTCATCCGATAGACCACCAAAAGAAATCACACCGCTAGAAGATAGACTACGAACAAGATTTGAATGGGGCTTAATGACCGACATAGGTGTTCCGGAAATAGAAACAAGAATAGCAATCCTTAAAAAGAAAACCTATATGGAGCGACACCTAGTAGACGACGACGTTTTAGAATACATAGCCGAAGCTATGACAACAAGTGTGCGAGAACTTGAAGGATATCTGTCTAGATGCATATTTTATGCAGGATTACTTAAAAAGCCAAAGGTAACTCTAGAGGTTGCACAAGAAGCCTTAAAAAACTATATAACCGTAAGTAAAGTTAGTTTTGATAGCGATAAAATAATAGAAAAAGTTTGCAAATATTTTGATGTAAGTAAAAACCAATTACTTGGAAAAGATAGAAAAAAAGAACTATCCTATCCACGGCAAATATGTATGTATTTACTAGATAATATGCTAGAAATGCCATACACATCAATAGGCAAAATCTTTAATAAAGACCATGCCACGGTTATTTACTGCAAGAACAAAATAGACAAATTATTAAAGACCGATAAACTATTGCAAACGCAAGTTAAAGATATCAAAGATCTTTGTATGTCCAAATAATTTTTTAAACCACTTTTCAACACCGTGTTAAAAACTCGTTTAAATTTTTAAGATACTTTTCAAACTCTACACTCGTTTATTTTAAAGGTTTTAACACACTTTTTAACATTTCAACACTGCATACTAATACTACTACTAATAAAAATAAAAAATACAAATAACCGAAGGGGAGAAACAAAAATGAAATTTATTTGCGACGGGCTGGAACTTTCAGAGTCAATAAACAAAGTTTTAAAGGCTACTGCTATTCGTTCTACCAATCCTATTTTAGAGGGCATCAAGTTAAAAGCAGAAAACGATTCGGTAACCTTGCTTGCAACTGATCTAGAACTATCAATAGAAAACAAAATTCCTGCCGATGTAAAAATTGAAGGTGAAGTTGTGGTACAAGGCAAATTTTTTGCCGAACTTATTCGCAAACTTGCTAACGAAAAAATTGAGATTTCTAAAAACGATAACGACAACACTATCCGCTTAAAATATACTGATAGTGAAGGAACCTTGCAAGGTATGTCGGTTAACGAATTTCCTGAAATTAAAAAGATTGATAGCACCGACCACATTACCATTAAACAAAAAGACTTTAGAGAACTTATTAACAAAACAATATTCTCGGCAGCCTATGACGACACGCGTCCTATTTTAAAAGGTATTTTGCTTGAAGTTACCGACGGAAAACTTAACGCCATTGCGCTAGATGGCTACCGTATGGCAATATGTTCAAAATATTTGGTGGATAGCACTGCAAACTTTAACATTATTGTTCCAGCGCGCAGTTTGAGCGAAATAAGCAAAATTATTACCGACAACGAAGATGATTTGGTAATTAACATTCAAAAGAATTATATATTGGTTGACCTTGGCGAAACAAAAGTTATTACCCGCCTACTAGATGGTGACTTTATTAACTACAAACAAGTTTTGCCGGTGCAAACAAACACCACAGTAACCGTTGCCAAAAAGTATTTGGAAGAAGCCATCGAAAGAGCAAGCTTGCTTGCTAGGCTGAACAAAAACAACCTTATTACTTTTGACATAAAAGATAAGATTTTAACTATCTCGTCCACAAGTGACTATGGTAATATCAACGAAAAGGTACCAATTAGCAAAGAAGGTAAAGATATTTTGGTGGCATTTAATGCGCGTTACTTTACTGAATGTATGAAACAAATTGAAGATGAGTATATTAAAATTAACTTTACCTCTTACAACGCACCTTGCACCTTAACTAGCACTGAAAATAGTGAATACTTGTACCTCATTTTGCCAGTAAGAATTGGAGCATAGTATGGAAACCAAAACAAAAACAAAATGGACAGACATTTATGTGTTTTGTTTGTTAGCAATAATAACGGCGTATTTAGTTTTTTTAATTGAAGAACTAGTGCGCTCGCTTATTACAAAGACACTCTCACCATTTAGTCAAAACCTAGTGGTATCATTTGTAACAATACTAGCATGTATGCTTGCCTACTATTTGCTTATGATGCTGGAAAACAGAGGAAAAATTGTTTTGGGCAATTGGTTAAAAGTTTTTATTTATACTTACTTTTTGCTAAGCCTAATTGTTTACAACAGTTTTAATTTGTTTACCATAAAATGGATAATAATTGCCGTTTGCAACCTGACTGGAATTTTGCTATCTATTGTTGGTGTTTCGGTTTATTACAATTATCTAAAAAACCAAAACAGTCAAGTTAGAGCAAAAGCAATTATGGTAGTGCTATTTGCCATTTGCTTTACCATTGCAGCCGGTTTAATTTTGGAACTTGGGCATTATTTGGTTACCTTAATTACCAAACAAACCCCACTAACTTTTGTAGGTGCAATAATTAACCTTGCCTATATGTTGGTTGGCGCCGTTGCAATAAACATTTGCTTTTTGATTTCGCTTCACAAAGGCAAAAAGTTTATTAACAATTGTTTAATTTATGTTGAAAACTAAATAGTTTTATTTGTCCCCACCAAGAATTACCTTGGTGGGGATTTTTATATTTTAACAAAAGTTTAAAAAGTGTTAAAAACCTTGTTTTGTCTAGAGTTAACTGTGGAAAACTGCCAACTTTTTAACAATTGTTTAACTATTGTTGAAACTTTTTTTACTATTTAACTAGTTATATTAAAAATTTTACCGCCACATGCACCATTCTCTTTGTCAAACTAAGCGCTAGCAAGAGCGCGCAAAAAGTGGCGCAGAAAGTTGCAATAAAAAATTTGCGCCTATATATTTTATTATTTGTTTTGCTTAGCAAAATGGCATCAAAAGTTGGCGATGCTTTGCTAGTGCGACTACTTAAACCATCACAAAGACAAACTGGCACAAATGACACCGTTTTGCCTTTGCTGCGCTTGCGTGCTAGCCATTACACTAGGGGCAAGTCAAGATACTGAGCGCCTTTATTGTTGGGTTAAGTTAAGCGCCAGATGAGTGAATTATCTAAATAAAAAAACGCCCCCGTTTGGGAGCGTTTTTGTTTTAATTAGTCATTAAAATCACGTGCGTTGTTGGTTTCTACCGAGGTCTTTTCTTCGGCGGTAACCTTCATTGATTTATTGTTTGGAATAATGGTGATATAGCGATGTGGTTCTTCATTTTTGCTGACGGTGGTAACATCTTCCCTACCTTCAAGCGCTAGGTGAATAATCTTGCGCTCGTAGGCGTTCATTGGCTCTAGTTTTTGTACCTTGCCTTCTTTTACGGCCTTGCTTGCAAGTTTTCGGGCAAGTGCACGCAAACTTTCTTCGCGTTTGCCACGGTAACCTTCGCTATCAATAATAACGCGTTTGTACTCTTTATTTGGTTTGTTTTTGTTGATTATTTGTGACAACAAAAATTGAGTTGCGTCCAAACAATCACCACGTTTACCAATAATTGAGCCAACATCTTCGCCGGTAAAATTGATTTTTATTTCTTTGTCGCTTTCTTCAATCGTGCCAAAAATTTTTAGTCCAGTTGCAGCGCAAAAGTTGGTAACAACCTTTTCTACTTCGGTTTGGTTTTCAAATTCGCTGGTTAAAATTAGGCGAACTTTTGCTTTGTCAAACAAGCCACCTTCTTCTAGCACAATAACGGTTACGTCTTCACGCTTAGCGTTTAGTTTAAATAAGCCGATTTCGATGGCTTGGTCTACGGTTTTGCCGGATACTTCAATTGAATTCATTATATTTTATCTCCTATTTGCTTAAATTGTTTCATTTCTGGTTTTTGTTTTTTAGCAGTTTTGTTGGCATTTTTACGCAAAAAGTCGATATATTTTTGTTCTTCTTTTTGGGTTAATTTATCCACAATTTTGGTGCATACCAAACTTACTAAAATGCTCATTACCGAACTAGTTACTAGATACAAAGCAAAGGACGATGTACTGGTTAAGGCAAACACAACCATAATTATTGGTAAAATAAATTTCATCATTTTCATTGATGCTTGGGTTGGATCTGGTGCTTCGTGGGTTACGCCAAGAGCCTCTTCCATTTTGCGTTTGCTAATGTTGTTAGATTTTTCACTTACAAATTGGCTAAGCCAGGTTAGTGCGCCGGTTAAAATTGCCAAAATATAGTAGCCA
>USNN01000026.1 GCA_900556185.1 uncultured Eubacteriales bacterium | reverse complement strand
TGTAGAACTATCTACAATGCCAGAAAATCACATTGGTGAAGTTTCTGAATGGCAATATGCGGAAGAAGCATTAACAAATGCACTTAATCATGCGGGTCTAGACTTTAAAATTAATGCTGGCGATGGTGCGTTCTATGGACCTAAAATAGATATCCATGTTAAGGACTGCATAGGCAGAGAATGGCAATGTGGCACTATCCAACTAGATATGCAATTACCAAAACGATTTAACCTTAAATACATAGACGAAAATGGCGAAGAAAAAGAACCAGTTATGATTCACCGTGTTATTTATGGTTCGCTAGAAAGAATGATGTCTATTCTAATTGAAAACTTTGCAGGAGCGTTCCCAACATGGCTTGCTCCAGTTCAAGTTAAAATTTTAACTATCGCTGAAAAGTTTAATGATTACGCAGTAAAAGTTAAAGATATTCTAGAAGAATTTGGCGTTAGGGTTGAAATAGACAATCGAAATGAAACTATCGGCAAAAAGATTAGAGAAGCACAACTAGAAAAAGTTCCTTATTCACTAATTGTTGGTGAAAACGAAGTTCAAAACGGCACTGTTTCTGTTAGAAAGAGAAGTGTTGGCGACCAAGGTGCTAAATCTGTTGACGAATTTAAAAACTTTATTGTTGAAGAAATTAAATCTAAGAAAATTAATTAATAAAAAGCCGACAACTATTGTCGGCTTTTTGTGCTTACTAAATATTAAAATTTTTAAGTCGGGATGTGTTATAGATAATAAATTATCGGGTGAGAATTGTGGGCGTTAACTTAATAAGGAAAACTTTATGGGCAAATTTAAATAATGAGAAATGTGGTTATGAAAAAATGCAAAAGTGGTAGAAAATTAAACCGATAGTTATTATTTTAACTGTCGGTTTTTTGTGTGTATGGCTTGTAAATGTTTGCAACTAATGGTTTAGGTATGGTAAAATCTAGGTATGGAAGATGAAAGGGACTTAAATATTGTTCTTGTTGGCTTAGACCCAAGTTTTGTAAGTGCAGTTGCAAGGCAACTGGCACAAAGTTTTGATATGTATTTTTTGGACTCTATGGAGTTATATAAATTTGATATTTTGCCACTAACATTGGGGTTCGTTTTAAGAAGGTATGGTATAGATTATTTTAGAGAAAAACAAACCGATACAATTAAGTATGTGGCTAGTTTTTCTAATACGGTTATTACTGTTGAAAGTGGGGCATTATTGTATCAAGAAAACCTAGACATTATAAATAGAGATGGCTTGATTGTATATTTAAAGCAAAACGAAAATTATCTATACAAAAAACTTACAAATGCAGACTATTTTTCTAAAGAAGAATACAATTTTTATTGTTTGAGTAAGCGAGAATTAATTGAAAGAGATTTTTGTTTATCTAATGTGGCTGAAATTACGGCAGATGTTACTGGGTTTAGCGTTAAAGATTGTGTGAACGAAATAATTTTAAAAATAGAAAAATATTATGGGGTGAAATAATGAAAGAAATAGATAATAAAAGTGTAAATAACTTAAGGTATTTATCTGCCACAATGATAGCAAACGCAGGCTCGGGGCATACGGGAATATCTCTTGGTGCAACCCCAATATTTTATGCTCTTTATAAATATGGAATGAACTATTTTCCAACCAAAGCCGACCATTATGATAGAGATAGGCTTGTGTTAGATTCGGGGCACGCTTCGGCACTTTATTATGCGACCCTGCACGCTTTTGGCTTTAATATAACCAAACAAGACTTGGTTAATTACCGAAAAATGGGGCAAATTACCAAGGGGCATCCATCAGTGGACCCAAAGTTTGGCATAGATGCATCAGGCGGTCCGCTTGGTCAAGGTATACCAATGGCGGTTGGTATGGCTATTGCTGAAAAAAAACTAGCGTCTAGGTTTAATAAGCCAGATTGCAAGTTGGTTGACCATTACACATTTTGCTTCGCTGGCGACGGCGGTATGATGGAAGGCGTAACCAATGAAGCATCTAGTTTAGCTGGCACTTTGGGGCTGAATAAGTTAATTGTTTTATATGATAGCAATAATATTACAATAGAAGGCAACACAAACCTTGCATTTACTGAAAATGTGTTACTAAGATACAAAGCTCTTGGCTGGAACACACTGGAAGTTGAAAATGGGGAAGATGTGGATGCAATTGCAGGTGCAATAGAAATTGCAAAACAGAGTAAAGATAAGCCAACTATAATAAAAATTAACACAGAAATTGGGTTCGGCACGCCATTTGCGGGGCAAAATAAAATTCATGGTATGGCACTAAAAACCGACCAACTAGAAGAAACGAGAAAAACCTTAGGCGTTAATGCAAAACCATTTGAATTTGAAAAGTGTGTGCAAGAAAACTTGAATAAAATAATATTAAGCCATAACGCTGGGCTAAATAAAGCCGACGAAAAGGTAAGTTATTATGTAAAAAAATACCCAACTGAATACACAGAGTTTTTGAATTATTTAACCGATGGCTACTCTAAGGCTTTTGACGAAAAGAAAGTTGCAAAACAAACTGCGGACGAAGAAACTAGAGTGTCTGGTGGAATTATAATAAATGAAATGGCTAAGCAAATTCCTAACTTAATTGTTGGAAGTGCCGACCTTGCTCCTAGCACCAAACTTGAAATTATTGGTGGTGGAGATTTTTCCAAAGAAAACCCAAACGGCAGGAACTTGCATTTTGGTATTCGTGAACACGCAATGGGTGCAATTGCAAATGGTATTGCTTTGCATGGTGGTTTTAAAATTGCAGTTTCAACATTTATGGTGTTTTCAGATTACTTAAGGCACGCCATACGAATGAGTGCGTTAATGAAATTGCCAGTAATTTATGTGTTTACGCACGATAGTATTGGTGTTGGTGAAGATGGCAAAACGCATCAACCAGTAGAATATAATGCAATGTATAGAAACACGCCTGAATTAAGCTTTTTTAGACCTGCAGATAGGCTAGAAACATTGTGTGCCTATAAATATGCAATTAATGCAGATAAGCCTACTATTGTGGCATTATCACGTCAAAAAACACTATATCTAAACGGGATAACAAATAAATTTGCAACCAAAGGGGCTTATGTTGCTTACGATAAGGGCGACGACTTTATTGTGTTTACATCCGGCAGTGAACTAGGTTTTTGCGTTCAAGCGGTAGAAGAATTAAGCCGTAAGGGTAAAAATGGCAAGGTGGTAAGCGTTTTAAGTATGGATAGATTTTTTGCTGAAAACAAAAAGTATACAGAAAGCGTGTTAAATAAAAATATTAAACTAAGAATTGCTGTTGAAGCATCTAACGACACTAGTTGGTATAAGTTTGTTGGTATGGACGGCATTATTTTAGGTGTGAATAGCTTTGGCTTTACGGCATCCGCTAGTGAACTATATAAGCATTTCAAATTAACAAAAGAAGACTTAGTTAAACTAGTCGAAAAGAATATTTAATTTAATAAAACAAAATAAAAAGCATTAGGAATTTCCTAGTGCTTTTTTATTTACAAACTAAGACAAAATTAGATATTTTTCAGTTAGGGGGAAGGGGTGAAAGGTAGTTACAATTAAATTAAAGGAGAAACAAATGCAAGTATCGTATTCTGTTAATAAAAATCTTTGTCAAATTAATTTGTATGGCGAATTGGACGAGTGCTCGGCAAATTCGGTTAGAAATAATTTAGACGAAATACTTGCCACATTAGAGCCTATGACAGAAGTGGTGTATGACTTTAAAAATGTGGAATTTATGGATTCTACTGGCATAGGTGTGATTGTTGGTAGGTATAAAAAGTTTAGACCTAATTTTATATCGTTTGTTATAAAAAATCCCAATAGAACGGTGGATAGAATACTTAAAATGACAGGGATATATAGTTTAATTCCAAAGATTTAAAAAAGTAATCATTCAAAAAATTTAAAAAAGAAGGTATGTATGAAAGAACAAAATCAAACCATTTTAAACTTAAGAGAGTCTGATGACTTAGATAATTACATTGAAGTGACATTTCCGTCTAAAAGCGAAAATGAAAAACTGGCTCGAAATATAGTTGCATCTATTTTACTAGAGTTAAATCCAACGGTTGAAGAATTGTCGGATATAAAAACGGCTGTTAGTGAAGCAGTTACAAATAGCATTGTGCATGGCTATAAAAATAGTTCTGGTGAAGTTTGCCTTATTTGCAAACTTAAAAATGACCTTGTGTATATTTGTATTTCAGACAACGGCGTTGGTATTGAAAACATAGAAAAGGCTATGCAACCATTTTTTACTACTGGTCCTGAAGGTGAAAGAAGTGGTATGGGGTTTACTGTTATGGAAACATTTATGGACGAAGTGCAGGTAGAAAATAAAAGTGGTGGCGGGCTTAGGGTGGAACTAGTTAAAAAAATAAATTCGGCAAAAAGAGGTGAAGATGCCAGAATTTGAGTTGATTGATGCAAAAGAAACATTAAATCTAATACAAAAAGCACAGTCTGGCGAAATAGAAGCAAAACAAAGATTATTAGATGGAAATTACCCCTTAATTAAAAGCATAGTTAAAAGGTATTTAAAAAAGGGGATAGATTATGAAGACTTATATCAACTTGGGTGTGTTGGCTTTTTAAAGGCGATTAGTAATTTTGACCCTAAGTTTAATGTTAAGTTTAGTACTTACGCCGTCCCTATGATAGCGGGAGAAATTAAAAGGTTTTTAAGAGATGATGGCGAGATTAAAATAAGCCGAGCAATAAAACAACTCAGTATGAAAATTAATAAAGAAACGGAAAGGTTGTCGGCAATGGGGAAGCCTGCACCAACCACAAAAGAACTAGCAGAAATGTTTAATGTAGACGAAGCTGATGTTGTGGTGGCGGTGGATAGTTCGTTTTGCTTAATATCTTTATATGAAAAAACTATAGACAAGCAAGAATCTAGCCCAAACCTTATAGACACAATTGCAAAAATAGAGGACGAAGATAGACGACTTGAACACATAATGCTTAAAAAAATAATAGCAGAACTTCCATCAAAAGAACGAAAGGTTCTGCTACTTAGATATTTTAGGGGTAAAACTCAAACAGAGATTGCAAATATGCTTGGTATAAGCCAAGTTCAGGTTAGTAGAATAGAGTCTAAAACTTTAGAACATATTAAAAAACTAATGATTTAAATGATGTTCTGCAAACTAAACCTATAATCTTCTGAATAGTGTCTACAATAGTCTATAAGGTTGTTTAGTTCTACATACGCTTCAGTGAAATTATTTTCTTCGGTGTAACTGGTTATTCGGGATAAACCAACTTCAACTTCTTTTATGCCAGTATGCCAAACAAAAAACTTAAGCACTTTTGTGTGGGTTTGCCAGTGTTCGTGAAGTTCTACTAAACTGCCGATGTTTTCGGGGGTGTCTATATTTTCAGTGTCTAAACAAAGTTCACTTTTTATTACATTTAGTTTTCCAACTAGTTCGTCAAACGAAGAAGTGATATAATGGCTTTCAAAATAGCCAGCCCCACATATAACAACTAAAAATGCAATTATGGCGATAAATTTTTTTGTCATATTACCACCTTCCTTGCCCAGAGTATTCGGTATCGAAACTTTGGGCTTTTTTTCGTTTTGGTTGAATGTATACACTGCCGTTTGAGTCTAGCGTCATAAGTAAAATTTCTTTAAAGTCTTTTGCGTCGGTTTTAGATACGCAAGACTTAATAAATTCTTCGTTAACGCCCGCTAGTGTTATATTTTCTTTCATTAGTCTGCCATCCATAATGATGTTAATTGGCAAACTTGCGGGTGCGGGGTTTAGTTTTATATCTTCACGGGTTACATTTTCTAGTTGAGCCTTTTTAATTACACACAATTTGCCGTTTGTTTCAATTATTGCGTATGCCACATCGTCTAAGTTGAATATATCGCTACATCTAAGCATTTCTATTAAGTCGTCTACATTCATATTTAGGGCTTTTAATTCGTCATAGTTTATGCCGTTTGGGTTTATAACTATGGCGGGTCTGCCTGAAATTATATATCTTGCTTTCATACTCTTTCTAGATATAAAGCAAATAAAGTAGTGAAGTATTATTATTGCAAATATAGGCACAATGCCATGAATAATAGGCACAGATATTTCACTCATAGGAATGGTGGCAAGGTCGGCTATAATAAGCGTTATAACGAACTCAAATGGTTGCATTTCGCCGACTTGCCGTTTGCCCATAAAGCGAATGGCGAATAAAATAAAGATATAGATTATTATTGATCTTACAAACATATTAAACATAATAATCTTATTTTAAATTAGTTTTATGTTTTTATGCGTGATAGTTTCATTCTTTCTGGCAAGTAGTCGAAAATGTTAATAAAGTGGAATAGTTGATATAAAACAAGAAGGAAAATAATAGATAATCCGCTGGCAATGGTAAGGGCTATAATTGGGTTTAAAATTAGCCTTAAAACGCCATAACTAAAGTGGGCGATTAATCCTGAAGGAATACAGAATAAGGTGCTAAAAATTAGTGTTTTTAAACTATAAGAAGACAAATGATTGGTGAATGCAAATAGGTTTAATAATGTGTCGCTTAAGCTCATAAGCAAGAAGCCTGCAAGCAATGAATACACACCTAAAAATTTTGGTAAAATGCAAATGGAAGCAAGTAAAAGCACGGCACCAACAATGTAGTTAATTAGCCCACGGCGTTCTTTATTAATGGCGTTTAGTATAGACGAAGAAATTTGAGATATGCCCATAGGCAATAATAGTATGCTACCAACCTTAAGTAGTTCGCCTGCTAGTTCGCTTTTAAATAGTAATACCCCAAGAGGTTTACCAAGCGTTATAAATGTTGGTAATAATAAAAATGAAATCATAATAGAAAAGGATAGGGCGTTGTTTATGTGCTTCCTAACAACAGCGTCGTTTTTACCGGATATTTCTGGAATAAGTGCTACCGAAATAGAGCTAATTAGAGTGCCTGGGATTGTAATAAGTGGCATAACCATACCAGTAACTATTCCAAAAAATCCAACAGCTTCGTCGCTGGTGTGTCCGCTTTTCACAAGCATAATTGGAAAAATTAAAGATACAGCAAAACTTACAAAACTAGAACCAATTCTAATGGACGCAATCGGTGCACTTTCTTTTATAAGTGGTAAAATTTGTTTTGTGTTGGGTTTTACTTTATATCCTTTAACAAAATAAATAATAATTGCGACTATGCTAGATAATCCACACGCAATAGAATAAGTTGCACCAGCGATAGTGGCTCCGCTTAATGGCAAAACGATACTAAACATTATAAAGCAAGCTACAAATCTTATAACTTGTTCAAGTAGTTCAACGAAGCCAAGTAAAAAGAAATTTTTAGTGCCCCAGAAGGCTCCTCTAAACGGAACGTATAAGGCGGTGAAAATTATAGCTGGAAGTAAGGCGAGTAAACAACTAAGCGATTCATCCTGTTTCCAAACCTTAACTAGTATTTGCGGGCAAAGTAAAATAAACACGCAGACCAAAGCAGAAATTGTGGTGCTAACAACTAGCCCCGAAAAAACAATGCTTGATTGCTTTGCGGGGTCTTTGGCAATTTTTCTGGATATTATTAGTGGTATTCCGCTGGTTACAAGCGTGCATAATAAGAAAAATACCGACAGGGCTATCTGGTAAAAACCAAGTGCCACTGCTCCAATTTCTCGGGAAATATATATTTTTAAAATTAGCCCCAAGGCTCGGGTTATTATGCTTAAAATTGTGGTTACCATAACGGCTTTAACAAATTTTTTCATATTAAATAATAATTACTAATTTACCTAATTATTACTTTTTAGTTGCTTTAGTGGTAAATAAAGGGTTATACTAAGTTAAACAAATATGGAGAAATTGTGTATGATTGAAGTACGAGAAGTAAAAACAAAAAGAGAATTTAAGAAGTTTGTAAAATTTCCAACCGAACTATATAAGGATAATAAAAACTATGTTCCACCACTAGAACTGGATGAATTAAATCTAACTAATCCTAAAAAGAATGCGTCTTTTGAGGAATCAGAAGCAGTTTACTATCTTGCATATAAAGACGGCAAAGTTGTAGGAAGAATAGCGGGTATAATTTGCAGATTATATAATGAAAAAAATAACACTAAGCGTGCAAGATTTAGCAGATTTGATTTAATTGATGACGAAGAAGTTGCAAAGGCGTTATTTGAAGCAGTAGAAGGCTGGGCAAAGTCTAAAGGTATGGAAGATATTCACGGTCCACTTGGCTTTAACGACCTAGAAAGAGAGGGCTTATTAACTTATGGGTTTGATAAACTTGGTACCTATCAAGGCTCTTATAATGCAGATTACTACGAAAAGCACGTAGTGAATAATGGTTATGAGCCAGACGCTAGGTGGGTGGAGTGGCGTTTACCTGTGCCAGAAGTTGTTAATGAAAAGTGCCACAAAATGGCAGGTGTTATTGAAAAGCGTTATGGCTTTTATGAAAAACAATTTAAAAGCACAAAAGAAATTATAAAAAAATATGGCAAAAAGTTTTTTGAACTATTAGACGAATGTTATAAAGACCTATATGGCACAATGCCATTTAGTGAAAAACTAGTAGACCAAACCATAGATTTATTTAAACTAGTGCTAGATAAAAGGTATATATCTATAATATTAGATAAAGATGGCGAAATGGCGGGCTTTGGTGTGGCGTATCCTAGCCTTGCAACTGCAATTCAAAAAAGTAAGGGAAGATTTTTGCCATTTGGCATATTTAGAATGTTAAAGGCAATTAAGTGCCCACACACTCTAGAACTTGCTTTAATTGCTGTTAAACCAAAATATCAATCTATGGGCGTAACCGCAATTATCATTAATAATATAATGACTAGAATTATTGAAAACGGGCATATTGAGTATTGTGATACAGGTTGTCAACTTGAAACCAACACAAAAGTTATTAACGCAATGAGTATGCTAGACCGAGAACTGGTGCGAAAAAAAGTATGCTACATTAAAAAACTAGAAAATAATTAAACAAAAATCTTAATAAATTAAATAAAAACTTCACAAAAATTGGTTTGTGAAGTTTTTTTGTGTAAAAAGTTAAATTTGCGGTATCATTAGGTAAATTGTGTGTAAAAACTATATTAGTTTTGCGTATTCGACAAAAAGTGAATAAAAGTGAGTGAAAAGGAATAAAACGGAAAGTTTTTGCATTGAAAAGGAAGAAATCATTATGTTAGGATAGATTCAATAAAACAAAAAGGAATGGAACAAATGGAAAAAACAAAAATTGTTCTAATTGATGCAGAAGATGCAATCGAAAATTATAAAAGGGCTTTTAGTGCAGAAGAGGATGTGGAAATTGTCGGGGCATTTTCAAGTGGGGCAGAAGCGATAACTAATGCGACCAAATTAACTCCAAATTTAATTATTTTAGATTTACTCATTCCGGAGTGTGATGGGTTTGAAGTGATAACAGAGTTAAAAGAAAAATTACCAGACGCAAAGTTTATAGTTGCAAGTAACTTAAACTCGGCAGTATTTGTAACAAAGGCAATTGAACTTGGTGTAGATTATTTTATGATGAAGCCAGTAGACGAAGCTAACTTAGTTAAAAGGGCGAAAGAAGTGGCTAACAAAAAATCTAACAAGGTAAGCGTTGTAAACAAGCAACTAGAAGAAAAGATTACAAATATCTTTTTAACTGTTGGTATTCCGGCCCACATAAAAGGTTATCAATTTTTGCGTGAAGCAATTAAAATGGCAGTGGACGACCCACATATTATAAATAGTATAACTAAAAAACTTTACCCAGGCATAGCTGAAATTTATTCAACTACTGCTAGCAAGGTAGAAAGAGCAATACGCCACGCTATAGAAGTTGCGTGGAACAAAGGTAAGATTGAAAATATAAACGATGTGTTTGGCTTGCATGTATACGATACTCACGAAAAGCCAACAAACGGTGAATTTATTGCTCTAGTTGCCGATAAAATGCTACTTGAAAAATTCTAAGAACCCTAAAACTTTATAATTTTAAAAAATTTTTCAATAACTTTTCAAAAATAGTTGTAATTTTAAAAAGTTTGTATATAATAGTCTTCAGTTGTCGCCACTAGTTGTTCGTGTAGCGAATAAATTTAGTGCAACATATATATGCAAGGGAGACTATCTAAATGAAGAAACCTAGTTATATTAAATGTCCTAGATGTGAACTTAATTACATCAAATCTACAGACAAATATTGTCATGTATGTTTAACGGAAATGAAACTTGCTGGGGAGTCTACCGACCAAGACGAAGATCTTGAGTTGTGTCCTGTTTGCGGTCAAAACTTTATTTCATCAGACCAAAAGATGTGCGAAGATTGCGCAAAGCAAAAAGGCATTGATCTTGAATATGATGAAGACGAAGACGACCGAGACGAAGAACGGGAAACCACTGAAGACGAAACTGCTTGGGTAGATGATGAAGAAGTTCCTGTTGACGACGATGTTGAGCTTATTCCTCTTTCTAGCATGGAAGAAGATGACGATGAGGACGAAAATGACGAAGCGGAAGAAGAAGCCAGTGATAAAGCTAAGGCTTATGACGATGACTTCGAACCAGCCTATGTTGACGACTCTGATGATGAAGATGATGAGGATGACGACAACGATGACGATGATGAGGACGATGAAGATTATTAAAATATTTAATAATTCGACAAATTCTGAAATTATCTAAAACGCTAAAAGCCTTATAAAATAAGACATTCAGCGGTGTTGTGAAAAATTTTTTAAATTTTTTTAAAAAAAGTGTTGACAAAATGATAATGTGGTGTTAAGATATTATCGTTGTCGCACCGAGAGGGAAACAACACAACGAAACTTTATAATTGAATAATTTGAATTGATAGGTTTTTACAAGATTCGTGTTGAAGAATTTTCAACATGTGATGTTCTTGTCAATTAAGTGAATACTATATTCACACAGTTTAGCAAACAAACTTTATTACGTCAGTAATGAAAGTTCTGAAAGTTAGATTTTAAATTTTTGAAATATATTTTTAAGAGTTTGATTCTGGCTCAGGATGAACGCTGGCGGCGTGCTTAAAACATGCAAGTCGAACGAAGTTAATTAGGAGCTTGCTCTTGATTGACTTAGTGGCGGAC
>USNN01000025.1 GCA_900556185.1 uncultured Eubacteriales bacterium | reverse complement strand
TATATCTAAGAACTTTCCAGGAACACCAATAGAAATAATAGTTTTGCAGTCTAGTGTTTTTGCGGTTAAATTGCACTTATTATTCCCCACTGCCGAACCTGGGGTAATGCCCGCATCTGTAAGCTGAAAACTAGACCCAAGCCTAGCGAGTTCTGTTGTTAGTAAACTATCCACCACAACTACTACATCTGGCTTAAATACACTGGTTATACCCTTAATAACACTAAAACTATCAAGCCCAGTTTTACCTTTTACAAGTGGACAAAACTTGGCATAGTTTTCACCAAGTTTATTGATATTTAATAACTTTACCGATTGTGTCCCTAATGTATCTGACACAATTGAATCATTACCCATACCAAGCACTAGCACTTTGTTATATTCCGTTGGTAGCATTAGTTTTATTGCTCTTGATAATGCTTTTATAAGTTTATCTGTGGGTTTGTTTTCGCCATCAAAGGTGTAATATAATCCAGAACTTGCCCCAACCGAATTAAAGTCATCTAAGTTTACTTCTACCCCACTAACGCCATTAAATTTAACTGTTTTATACTTAACGCCATATATATTTTCTTTGTTTTTTTTGTTAGCCAAAATTTTAGCAAATTCGGCACCGTAATATCTACCTATATTTCTCATAAATAAATTATTGCGAACTAAATATTATTTAAACAAATTTAACAAAATCACTTGCAATAATCAACTAAATATGATAAAATTCCTTTTGATAATAAAGAAAGGAGCATGATAGAATAATGGCAAACATCAAATCAGCACAAAAAAGAGTTGAAGTAACAGCAAGAAATACTGCTAAAAATAAAAGCAACACATCTAAGTTAAAAACACAAATAAAGAAGTTTAACAAGGCTGTTGAAGCTAACGAAATCGAAAACGCAGAAAAGTTGTTACCAGAAACCTTTAAGGTTATTGATAAATCTGTAACTAACGGCGTTCTTCATAAAAATGCTGCTAACAACAGAAAGAGTTCTTTATCTAAGAAGTTAGATTCTGCAAAAAAAGAAAGCAAGTAATGCTCTAAAATAAAATTACCACACCCTAAGGTTTGGGTGTGGTTTTTTATTACTCATTTAAAATTTTTGCTAAAATTATATCCACTGCGTTATCTACATTTGCCTTGCCGTTTTTAATATCATATTCTAGGCTAGCCAAACTATTGGTTATGTTTTTTAATTGCTTTGGAGTAAACTTTTTTGCCTGTGTACGCAAAAACTTAATTGCATATGGCTTACACTTAAATACATCGGCTAAAGTTTCGTCTGACTCACTAACCGACAAACTAACTAGCAATAATTTTCTAAAAGTTGTATACAAATATTGAATAAAGCCAACAGGATTTTTTTCTTGCATAATTAAGGTTTGTGCTAGGTCGTATGCCTTATCTGCTTCTCGTTTGCTTAAATAATCTGCGAGTTCATAAATTTGGTATTCTTTATCTTTAATCACATATTTGTCTACCAGTTTTTCGGTTATAACTGGCTCGCCCATGGATGCCAATTTATTGAGTTCAGTTTCTATTCTTGCCATATTAGACGATGTATAGGTGATTAATTTTTCCATCGCAGATTGTTCTATCCCTACCCCAAACTGCTTTAACTTGCCACCAATAAAAACTGCAATCGTTTTTGCGTCTAGTTTAGAGCAGTCTACCATCTCGGCATAATTTTTCACCATTTTTGTAAGCGGGCAACTTGCATAAGAACACACCACAAACACAATAAAATCTGCCAAGTGTTTTAACGATTTTTCTAGTGCCTTTATATCACCAACTGGTTTTGTATTTTTTAAAACAATTAACTTATAGTTATCACCAAACGGCAGAGATTCTAGTTGAAAAACAATATCTTCTATATTTGCGTTGTCTTCATCAAACACAATTTTGTTTACATCAGGCAACACAAGATTTACTCTTTTTTCAATTAACGAAAGTGCATTATTTACAACATATCTATCTTCGCCCTCTAGTAAGTAACAATTACTCAAATTATTTTGCAAAGATTTTTTTAGTTCTACAAATTTCATTTCTTCTCCTTACATTGCTAAACTAGATACCACACAAATCAAGCAATAACCAACCGCGGCAGTTCTATATATCGTTTTCTTGTATGGGTAAAACGTTAAATCGCCACACATTAAAATAACCAAAACACCCAGCAACAATTGTACATAATTAATATACGCTGGAACGACCGCTCTGTCAAGACTCCCAAACACAGAAACAACTTTATTTAAGCACACTATTATAAAGTTTGGAATAACAAGCATTGCTTCTTTAAATATTGGTAAAATAAAACTTATAATAAGTGCACCAACTAAAATTATAAATACAAAACTAATAAGTGGAACAATCACGATATTCATAACAAGCGATATTATAGACAAACTATTAAAGTAATACAACATTATTGGAAGCCCACCAATGAACGCTGACAGCGAAACAGACAAAAGTCCAGCTAGTTTTTCTGGCAAAATTCCATCAAAATAAAACAAGAATTTTTTAGAGAACGTTATAATGGAAAATACTACCGCAAAAGAAAGCAAAAATCCAATGTTGAATATATTTGTTGGCGACATAAACACATTTATTATACCAGCAACACTTATAGCATTAACTTGGTCATACATTGCACCATTCACCATAGCAAGACTTGCAACTCCCGCCATACAAACCGCTCTTACAACCGATGGAGAAAACGAACATAAATAAGCGTAGATAAGTAACCCAACAATAATAAGCAAACTTACAACATTTTTCTTCTTTATAAATAATTTAAGAACAAAGGATAAAATTATCGTAATAAAACCTACGTGCAAGCCAGATACTGCTAAAATATGCGATAACCCCGTTGCATTAAACTCATCCCTTAGGTCTTCGCTTAAAAATGTTTTATCACCAAATATCATAGCGTAAGCAACTTCACCTGCATCACCAGATAAATTTGCTTTTATTGTGTTTCTTGCCCACTTTAATATGTTATACTTAACACCCTTGCCTGATTCTTTTGTTATAAGTTTTGCCTTTGTGACATACCCCACTCTAGAATTTGCATTTAGTGGGCTTTCTTTTAATTTTTCAAGGTATGTGTTTTTATAGCGACCCGTTATGGTAATTCTATCGCCAGCCGATACACTTTCTTTTGGTGTTTCAAACTCTATAACCCGAACGACTCCAGTTATTTTATGGCGCCCACCAGAGTTATCGAAAATAGTTACATTATTTAAATTTACGCTTGTGGTTGAGTCTTGTGTGCCACCTTCTACAACAGTACCACTAATTGTATAGGTTCCTGTATAATTATAATTATTCAATCTTTTATCTACACTGCCACCAACCAACAACTCGGCTAATATTACTGGTAACACAATAGTGCATATAATTAAACTAAACAGTTTAATTCGTTTATTTATAATTACATCTACAACGCCTAATATTATAAGCCCAAGTAAAACGCCCAAAATTAAAAACACAACCCACTCATAAACTCTGCAAGCAGTAACTACATATCCACCAATTACTAGCGATAATGCGAAAAAGAATATGGGTCTTATGTTCATTAATTTCTTCATCAGTTCTCTAAAAAATCCCTAAATCTCTTGATTTATTATAACACAATATGCTATAATAGGCAAGTAAATTGAATTTGCCATCATCGTCTAAGGGTTAGGACGCTAGCCTCTCACGCTGGAAATCGGAGTTCGAATCTCCGTGGTGGTACCAAACTAAAAAGCACTCACAAAAGTGGGTGCTTTTTGTTATTCTTTGTTTTCACCTGTTAGTTCTTCTAGGTCTACAATTTTTGGAGCAAGCAATTTGGTGTACTTATTTATAATTTCATCTAGTTCTGTTTCTTTTTCATACGGCAAAATCCGAGAGTTTACACCTTCGGTTATTTTTGCAATTTCGTCTGCACATTTGCTATTTAGTTCTTCAATTTCATTTCTTAGGGACTCTATCAGTTCTTCCCTAGTTTGCTCTTTTTTCATATATCTCCTATAAAGCAAATATGGTATCTAACAATGTGTCTATTTCTGCCCTTTCAGACTTTAAAAACTTTAACGGTTTTATTGTGTTTTTTAGCCCTGCTAAAAGCCCGAACACACCAGCGTATTGACCAGATTCTAAGCAAGTATCTATAGAAAATGCAATAACATCCACATCTTTAACAATATCTGCATCCACGCGTTTTTTTATGCCAAGCATGTCTACTATGTCTTTAACAATATAAGATATTCGGTTTTTAAGCTCTTCGGTAAATAATTCGTTTAGTGACGCAACTGGGTCCGTATAGTCTTCCACCGAACCATCTTCACCTACCAAATTTACTTCTATATCTTTAACAAACTCTTTAATTAAGTTATTTGTTAGTTCGCTATACCCCACATCTATATTTTTGCCAAAAACTGGTTTTATAAAATCTACTAATTCAATTTTGCCGTTATCTACCTCATTTAACAAGCAAAATACAAATGGTATGGTCCTTTTAGATGCTATTAAATCACTAAGGCTAATTTCTCCAGATACAACCGAATTGTAATCTAAATTAAAATCGTAGCCCAAAATTTTCTCCGCTATTAAATTGTATATATCATTACTACTAGCGATTGTTTTTAATATATTGCTTATGTTTTTTTCAGCAAGCACAAGTGTTGCCGATGCCAAATTTTCATACGCTAGTTTAAGTTCTTCTAATTGTTCACTTAACACTTTTTTCATTGGTAATCTCCTTATTAGATATTTTATCATAAGAGAAAAAAAATCAAAAATAAATAATCATTAAATTGAAAAAATTTTTTAAAAATACTATTCACTTTTTAGAATAATTTTGGTATAATTATTTGGCTAAAATAATTATTAGGAAGCGAGATATGATTCAGTATTCAAGTAATGAAACAACAGGAAAGTTAATTCTTCTTTATGTTTTAGACAAAATGGAATGTGATTTAACCGAAGACACAATTATAGACATCTGCTACTACCAAACAAAATGGGTCAGTTATTTCACTTGCAAAATTGCCATATCAGAACTAGCAAAGTCTGGATACATTCAAGAAGTTAAATCTATTCAAAAAGATAAATACTACAAAATAACAACTGAAGGCAGGTCTTGCTTATCGTACTTTTTTAACGAAATACCGACAAGTTTAAAAGAGGAGATGGCAGACTTTATCCACAAGAACAAACTAGTATTTAAAAGAAAGCAAGAATATTTTAGCGACCTAATAAAAAACAAAGATGGTTCGTATACCGTAATATTAAAAATTGTTGAGCCAACCAGCACCGACCTAGAAATTAAACTAAACGCCAGCACTCAACAAGTTGCAAAAGACATTCAACGAAACTGGGAAGAAAACGCAAGCAAGGTATACGGAAACATTTACGACACACTACTTAGTTAATTCAATTTTTTAAGGGGGACTATATATGTTTAGCTATTATCCAAAAGGAGTTTGCTCAAGACAAATAATACTAGATTTTGACGGAGATAAAATTAAAACCATCAAATTTATTGGTGGTTGCTCTGGAAACTTGCAAGGTGTATCAAGACTTGTAAAGGGTAGAACAATTGATGAAGTTATTGAATTATTAAAGGGTATTCAATGCCGAAACAACACATCTTGCCCAGACCAATTAGCACAAGCTTTAATTGAGTACAAACAAAAAAGCATCAACGAATAGTTGATGCTTTTTAATTTATTGAACTTCTTTAACGAGTTCCTTGAGTCTATTTAATGTGGCAAGTTTTTCTTTGCCTTCGGCATATTCTTTTTTAGCCTTTTCGTATCTACGCAACACTTCCCTTTTGCCTGCTTCTCTAACGACTTCATCGTTTGTTATTGCAAAGCCAATTTTGTTTACACCCATATCTGTTGGGCTTTTATAGATAACCTTGCCAGTTATCTTTTTTATTATATCTCTTAAAACAGGGTAACTAGAAACATCTCTATTATAATTAACGGCAATTTTATTATATGCTTCTAGGTGATAAGTATCTAGCACATTAATATCACCAAGGTCGGCTGTTGCTGCTTCGTATGCGATATTCACTGGGTGGTCTAGTGGCAAGTTCCATACAGGGAAAGATTCATACTTTGCGTATCCCACACTATTACCCATTCTATACTCGTGATACATCTGCGACATACACACACTCATTTTGCCAGAGCAAGGTCCTGGGGCTGCAACAACTACGATTTTTTTGGTTACAGGAATAAATGGGTTCATTCCATAACCATATTCATCGGATACTATTCTTTCTATGTTATCTGGGTAGCCATCTATAAATTTATGCACATACACATTTTCGCCCAAACTTTTAGCGTAGTCTTCAAATTCGTGAACTTCTTTAGTGCCGTTATCCATTGTAACAACAATAGCACTTATTGTTATACCTAAAGCCCTTAACTCCTTAATTAGACGTAAGGTTTCTTCGGCGTAGGTAATTCCAAAATCTCCCCTAATTTTACGCTCTGAAATGTGTTTTGCGTTTATGCAAAATATTACTTCTAGGTCGTCTTTTAATTCGGCTAAAATTTTAGTTTTTATGTCTGGCTTAAAACCCGGTAACACCCTACTTGCATGATAGTCATCAAAAAGTTTGCCACCAACTTCCAGATATAATCTATTATTAAATCTTTTAACTCGGTCTAAAATTTCTTCCTTTTGCAATTTAACATACTTGTCGCAATCAAATCCAATTTCCATTATCTTTCGTGTACCCCTTATATAATTATTGTACACCAAAACCCCTTAATTTAGCAAATAAAAAACGAAAAGTGTAAAACTTTCCGTCTTTATTTTTATGCAAGTCTGCCACGATTTTTGATTAAAACATAAATTAACCAAAAACCTGCAACACCCACGATTGCATAAATAATACGAGCAAAAATTCCTGCTCCAAAAATTAGTGTAACTAAGTTAAAAGTGAATACACCAACCAAGAACCAATTCACGCAACCAATTATTGCTATTATTGTTGCAATTAATGTTACTATTGCCATACTAGAGCCTCCCTTTTTTCTTAGTTTGCTCCGCGACACTAATTTTATGCATAAAAAAATAGGGCTATACGCCCTACTTTAAATTGTTATGCTAAACCGCCAGAATAAATTGTATTTAATACAAGATAAACAATACACAAAACCATAATTGCAATAGCATTAATAATGGTTAACTTCTTTATTATGCCTTGGCTAGATTTTCCACGATTTCTATTGTAGAATGTATCGCTAGTGTCGCCAGTAATACCGGTCATTCCGTTTGTGTTACCTTCTTGCATTAAGCATGAAACTATCATAAACACAGCAGCAATTAAAATTAAAATAACAACAATTAGTTTAATTACTGGGAACGAATTTACCACCCACTCTGGACGAGGTTTTTCTGTTTTTGCTAATAATGTAGTAAAGATATTCATTTTCTTCTCCTAATAAGATACTGTAACTAAGAGTATATCACACTCAATATAAAATTACAAGCATTAGTTTTTGAATTTAAAGATTAAATAAACAACCAAAAATACGAAAAGCATCATAAAAGCAATTACAAGTAACGGCTTTTGAACTTTCTTTTCTTTAGTGAATGGTGTTTTTGCAAAGTTACCAGCAATAAAAGCGCAAGCAACTAACGCAAAAATTGCAAGCAAGACAAATGTCTCGTTTTTTTGTGCAGAGTTTTGAGCTAACACAAAGTTAACTACACTGCAAACCGTGTTTAATATACCCATTTACTCTTGCTCCTTTTTTATTAATGATTTTCCAGTCATTTCTTTTGGTTGTGTTTCGCCAAATAATTCTAGTATGGTTGGTGCAACGTCTGCAAGCGACCCTGTGTTAAGTTTTCGGTTTTCTTCGTGATTACCAATTAAAAATACAGGAACCAATGCAGTTGTATGTGATGTGCAAGGCGTTCCGTCTTCATACATCATAATATCCGCATTTCCGTGGTCGGCCGTTAATAACATTTCACCATCTTCTTCTAGTAGTGTTTTTACCACCCTTTCTATTTCATGGTTAACCACAGCAATTGCTTTTCTAGCACCTTCTAAGTTTCCTGAGTGACCAACCATATCTGGGTTTGCAAAGTTGGTTACAATAAAGTTATATTTCCCACTTTTGATGCCTTTAATTGTTGCATCGGCAACTTCTTTTGCACTCATCTCTGGTTTAACTGAATAGTCTTTTAGTTTTTCCGAATTAATTAAAATTCGGTCTTCACCTTTAAACACATCTTGCTTACCATCATTAAAGAAAAAGGTAACATGGGCGTATTTTTCTGTTTCTGCTATTTTTAATTGTGTATATCCACGACCACTTAGCACTTCAGACAATATGTTTTTATTTTCTAATTTGTTGAAAACTACTTCAGTGTGTGTAAAATGTTCATCGTAATTAGTCATTGTAATTAACTTAACTTTTAAATCATGATTTACAAAATACACATCGCTTTCTGGATTAAATATTTCTGCAAGTTGACGCTCTCTATCTGTTCTAAAGTTGTATATTATTACAACGTCATTTGGTTTTATGCTTCCATTTTTAGTTTCAGTAATAACAGTTGGCAAAATAAACTCATCTCGCTCGCCTCTTGCATATGCTTTTTCAATGGCTTCTTTTGCAGTTTTTGCCTGTTCGCCTTTGCCATATACCATCGCGTTATACGCTTTTTCAACACGGTCAAAGTTTTTATCTCGGTCTAATGCGTAAAATCTTCCGCATACTGTAGATATTTCACCCACGCCATACTTTTTAATCTCCTTATTAAGGTTTGTTAAATACTTCTCGGCTGACTTTGGCGGTGTATCTCTACCATCGGTAAAGTAGTGAATAAACACATTTTTATCCACCCCATTTTCTTTAGCCATTTTTAACAATGCATATAAGTGCTTATCTAAACTATGCACCGCACCATCGGTTGGCATACCAAGCAGATGCACTGATTGGTTATTGTTTTTTGCGTACTCAAAAGCCTTAAGCAAGGTTTCGTTTTTAAAAAACTCACCCGACTTTATGGCTCTATTAATTCGCTCTATTGGTTGATAGGCTACTCTGCCTATACCCATAGTCATATGACCAATTTCGCTAGTTCCCATTAAGCCCTTGCTTAAGCCCACGGCTTCTCCGCTTGCTTCAAGTGAACTTGTTGGGTAGTGTTGTTTTAAATATTGAAAAAATGATGTATTTTCTTTAATTATACCGCTTCTATTTGGGTCAGTTGGAATACCAAACCCATCTAAAATGGTTAAACATACTAATTTATTTTTCATTAATCCACTTGTTTAATGATGGCGTTAAATTTATCTGCGGATAAACTTGCCCCGCCAATAAGCACACCATTAATATTTTTGATACTCATTATGCTTTCTGCATTAGAACTATTTACAGAGCCACCATACAACACAGCAAGCCCTTTTAGTTCGTCCTTGTCATAAAGTTGCTTAAGCACTCGCCTTATGCCACTACTAACACTGCTTATTTCTTCGGTTGTAGGAATAGGTGCTGGAGTTTTGCCGTCGCTTATTGCCCAAAGTGGTTCGTATGCAATTATAACCTTATTTGGTTCAAACACATCATCAAAGGCTGAAACTAGTTGTTTTTTAATAACCTTATAAGTTCTGCCTAGTTCGTGTTCTTTTTTGTTTTCACCAACACACAATACAGGAATTAAGCCCGCTTCTATGCTCGCTATAATTTTTTTGTTAATTTGCTCGTTTGTTTCGTTTAATTCTGTTCTTCTGCTACTATGCCCAACAATAACATACTTTGCACCAACTTCGTTTAACATATCGGCATTAACTTCGCCAGTTAATAACCCACCGTTATCCACACTAACATTTTGAGCGCCGATCTCTATTGGTGTTCCGCTTGCAAGTATGCTAGCCTTTTCTATAGACAAATATGGTGGACAAATAACAACCTTATTCTTTGTCTTCATATTAAAGTTTGGCAACAACCCCTCAAAAAACGCTTCGGTTTCTTTTTGGGTTTTATTCATTTTCCAATTTCCAATAATATATAAATTCTTCATATTACTCCTTATCTAATAGCATATTAATTGCTGGCAATGGTTTTCCTTCTAAATATTCTAGAGTTGCCCCGCCACCTGTAGAGATGTGAGTAATTAGTTTTGAATACCCACTTTCTTTAATAGCGGCAGCACTATCGCCACCACCGACTATAGAAATAGCCTTGCTCTTTGCTATAGCCTGATTTACAAGCTCACTCTTGCCCACTCGTCTCCGACCATATATTAATGCAAAAGACATTTCCTCTGAAGAAATAACCTTATTCAACTTTTTTAATTCTTCTTTTCTCCCTATAAACTTCATTTTACTCGGTCCCTTCCGACTCGGTTTGTTCCGAGTTAATTATAGCATATTCATTTTTGTTTGTACATATTCAGATATAAAACTCCTGCCTGTCATTCAGCCTGATCGCCCCGAGACAGCCCTCGCAGTTGTAGCATTTGTACCCGGCTCCGCAGTCTGTCTGGATTGTCCGCCCGGAAGGAGAAGTCCAGATCCTCCGGTTGTCAGCCGCTTCTCCATGATGGCAACAGTGTTATAAGCTATGTACTGCCCGACCTTTTCACCGGCAAATTTCTCACGGATCTCCCGGGCGACACAGACATCATGGATGCCCCGAATCACATAAATGTTAGAATACTTCAGAATCTCAAAATACAGTTCGACCGGCTTTTCCCCGCGATCGAAAATATCTCCGTCAATAAGCAGAATATCCTCCGACGAAAAGGCTCATCGGACAATTATTTGTTGGAGATTTCTTCCATATACAATTCTGCAATATACGACGGTCCATTGCACCAAAGTCTCGTCTCCTTATTGTATAAAGTTTTACCCGTTTTGGAACATAAGAAATCTGATAACACTTCTTTGCTATCTTTTCCAGCCTCTTCCGCAATCTCTTCAACTGCCATAGTAATGAGAAGATCGATTGTGAAGTCCATTTTTTCTTTTGGAATCGTTACTTCAGCCATATCTTCTCACCCTCCACAAATTTCAAGCATGCGATAGCATTTTCAGTCTTCCCTGCTATAACATCATACTGGGCCATTTCACTTTCAACTTCAGCGAAAAGCCTTTTCTTTCTGTGAGCC
>USNN01000024.1 GCA_900556185.1 uncultured Eubacteriales bacterium | reverse complement strand
ATCTAAGTCTATATCTAGTTCACTTGCACAAAGCTACTTAAAAGACTATGATAAGATAGTCGATAATATCAAGTTTTATGAAAACGCATTAAACGAACCAAACGAAACCGCCAAAATTAAAGAGTATTCTACAAGACTAAAACAAGAAAAAGAAAAGTTATATAAACTAAAGAAATATTATATTGTTTATGGCATTTCTAGTTATGTATCAACTCAAGTATCGTCTGGATTTAATGTGATTGTTAACAGTCATCCATATTACGTAACCCAAGGCAAAACACAAAGAGAATTACTAGAATTAATTTATGGTAATAAATTATTAAACACATCATTGCTTGGAAATTTGAAAAATGGAACCACTTACGATAATTTGGATGCTTACGATAAATCTGCATTATTAGAAGTAGATGCAAAACTAAGATATTATGCATCAACTGTTGGCAAAATTGTTTCAGGTAAAAATATTGATAGTTGCAAGTTTTTTAAGGGTGCTTTATCTGAGCAAGAACTTAGAATAATAAATAGCATAGTAGAAGCAAAAACAGGGGTTAACCCAAGATATTCAAACAAGTCACTAAAGGCATTAACTAATGCAAAAAAAGAAGACTTAAAGGCATTGCTTACAAAAACCGCTAGTGATATAAATGTTATGCTAGATAATTATAAAAATAATAGAACCATCAACTCTGGCATTTACTACAATATCACCATAGATGAAGCATATGCAATTATATATAAACTTGCAACAATAGCAGTAGGCGATGAAGAATTATATTTTGTTGAGAGTGATTACGACGGTTTATTAGACGGTAACTTTAATTCGTTTAGTTTACTAAGGTCATTTTTAACAGATTTTGGCTCATTGTGTTTTGATTTATCAAGAAATTCAAACCTTTCTACCATAGGTGAAGATGGAACCGTAAAAATTCTAGATTACATAGACGAGTTTGTTGAGTTATTAAGCACCAAGCTTGCTGGCTTAGACCTTGGCTCTAGTTTTGATAATATTCAATACATAAGTGGGAATGTGGATATAAAGACTCACGATAGCAAACCAGCAAATGGCTTAAATAAATTTGCAGAGTTAAATACAACCAGCAAAGAGTATATATATGCGGTATTTAATGTATACAATAAAAAAATAGAAGCATATCAAAACGAACTAGAAGAATTAAGGCTTGCTAAAGAATATGCCGACAGATACATTCGTGGGCGATATAAGTTGCAGTCGGCAAGTTTAATATATTCAGTAAGTTTGCCAAAATATTTAAATTGGTTTAAGTATAATGCAGATATAACGAGCGACGACTTTATCGAAAAATATGTCTACGAAGGCTACGCCAGCGGAACGGATAGTGTAGACGAAAGATTGTATTACTATAATCTATATCTAGAAGCATTTGACGAATTAAAATTAGGCACTGACGGATTATATTTTGAAACCTTAAATGAAATACAACAAAAGGTAATAGAAGACCTAAAATTATATTTAGAGTCTAACTATAACGACTTTGTAAATTCTAAAAACGAAGACTATAATAAAAATTTAAAATACTATAATATCTTAAACGATTTTATAGAAAATAAAATCACTTTTGGTGAAACCAGAAACCTAACTAACACAAGTGATTCAAACGTTGAACTTCAAACCACCAGTGAATTAGTTCAAGCAAACCAATCACTATTAAATTTAATTAATTTATTAGATTACGTTGGCTTAGATTATGATATAAATAAAACGCTAGGCGACTATCGTTTAGAAGCAATGCAAAGCTTAATAACATTCACCGAAAGGGCGGGTGAAAATGGTGCAAGCGTGCAGGCTAGATATTTAACGCTTTTATATCTAACTTGCTCAGATTACACAACATCGGTAGATGGTAGCACTCACATTTCAATAGACACAAACACAAAAAATACAATACTAAAACTAGCTGGTCTAGAAAACAGACCAGAAGAAAACTTGGTTGGCTTAAAGTATGAGTTAGTAAATACAAGTTCAGTCAGCGACGAAAAGTATGGAAGCGTGTATATTATATGCACATACAACGCAGATAGTGAACTATACGAACCATTTGTATTTGCTAGCGGAAAAGATAGTTACGGAACCCCAAGCACAGCCTTCTATTCATCTAGCGATGGCAGTATTAAATATTACCCTATAGTAGCAAAAGGCTTGGTTACAGCCGATGGGCTACCAACAGCAATAAGGAAAGTTGATGGCTATATCGAGTTTTACCGTGATGATGCAGTTATAGTTGAACCTGCAACACTAAACCTTCAAATGTATTATATGTCAGTTGAAGATGTTGCAATTAACTATAATCCAGTGAATTTTTTGGTTAACGGGTTTACTAAATTATTTAGTAAAGACCATCAATCTCTAGCAGAAAAGATTCTTAATACTTTCCCTATAATTGTATCAAGTAAAAACTTAAATTTCTGCTATGGCAAAACCACGAACTATGTTTATCACCTAGATAATGGCGAATTTACTCTAAATTATATGTTCTATAGAAATAGCGGGATAGATATGAACCTATTATATAGGGCGGGTAATTTGAATGTTATTATCTTATTAATTGGCACGTTTATATTAGCGTCATCGTTAATTTCTGCAATGTTTGGCGTTATTAGGAACTTGTATGAAACCGTGATTCTTGTTATAATATATCCGGGTGTGTTTGCATTATATCCACTTAAAGACGAGTATATGGGCAAATGGCGTAAGGCATTTATAGATAAACTATTAGTTTGCTTTAGTTATATAATTGCCATTAATGGGTTCTTTATTATATTAAACATACTGCAAACAATGGATATATCACTAACATTAAGCGAAGATAGTTTAAGAGAACTTTCTAACACTTGGTTATTTGGTAACCTAGATATGCAAGGTGTGTTAAATATACTATTCACGTTTATGTGCTTTATTGTTGCTTGCTCACTACTAAAAGGCTTGCCTGCATTATTTGGCGGACTTGTTGGTGGCGGAAACGTTGTGAAAGTTGGTCAAGAAACCAAGAAAATGGTTGATATAAACGCAGCCGAAGCGTCTTACTTTACGTCAGGTAGGGCAGTTGAGGATATGGTACTGCATAACACTATAGATAAAATGCGGGCAATGCCTCTTGCTCCGGGGTCTGATGCAAGATTTAATAATAATCAAAAACAACAACTTCAAGCAAACAAGCGTGCTGTTGAAGCATATAGGAAAAGTCTTAAAGCGGGTGGTATTTCAGACCCTGTTATCGATAAGGCAGTTAAAGCATATCAAGATAGCTTAAATCGTCAACTTGATGCTGAAAGACAGCGTAGGAACGCACAAAGAGAATCTAGAAACTATAGAATTAAACAACATCAATCTAGAGTTAAAGATATTACTAAGAATACAGAAGAAAAGAAGAAGAACAAGATTTGTCCAAAATGTAAGACAGTATGTTCTCCAAAATCTAAGAATTGTCCAGTTTGCGGAACAAAACTATAATATAAAAAGGGAAAGCTATGCAATTATTTTTTAGTAAAATTAAATATTTTGCATTAACCATATCTAATTTATTGTTAGATAATGGTGCGGGAAGGGCAAAAGTGCTAACCGATAGTGGTAGCACTAACCCTTCTGGCTTTTCTGCGTTTATAACAGATTTATTAACATCTTTAAGAGATACACTTTTAAATGTGGCTTTATTTTTATTAAGGCTACTTGCAAGACTTGCTTACTTTTTGGCTAAAATAACTTTAAATATCATAGACCTGATGAATGTTGTTATAAAACAACTTGCAGGTCAAGCATCTAATTACACAATTAAAAACTCAACTAGCATTGCAAAAAATGATATTCTATTTAAATTTTTGTTTAATGATATCACATTACGAATATTTAGAGCGGTGCTTATATTCTCAATATTGTTACTTATAATCTTTACTATTATGGCAATAGTAAAGCAAGAGTGGCAAAACCATATTAATGGTAAACAAGATAGTGTGCGAAAAGTATTTAAAAAAGTAGTGCTTGCACTATTTACATTACTAGTAGTGCCATTTGTGTTGGTTATAAGCATTGTGTTTAGTAACGTCCTTTTAGCGTCTGGAATAAACGCTATAACGGGCGGGTCGGGTACTTATTCAATAGGTGCTCAAGTGTTCTCGTCGTCTAGTTATAGTGCAAATAGATATAGAGTGTACGCTATGGATGGCAAAAAAATACCAATAGTATTAGACTATGATGGTGGTTTTCAAAACACCGTTAGTCAAGATGTGCCAACCTTAACAGAAGACTCAACTAAAGCGCAAGAAGAGCAATTAAAGAATATGAAAGAGTCGGGTAATTTCTTAACAGGGCAAAGTGCCTATAATATGTTTAGAAATGAAACCTTTTATACCTTTTCAAGCGTTCCAGATAACAGCACGTACTATAATATTTTTGATGGCGAATATTTAAAAACAAAACAAATTGAATATTATGTTATGGCAGACTTTATAGACTTTGCAATGCAAACGGGTGCGGAGTTTTATATAGAAAATGTAGAAGATACATTTATGAATGTAATGTATTATATAAATGACAATGGTTTCCCAGATGCGGAGAAAAAACCTAGTCAATATAATGCTTGTATGAGTGTGTTAAATCGCATATCTGCATACACTATAGATAAACAAAATATTATAGACTTAAATAAAAAGGAATCTATAACCGCTGCTGCGGAAAATATTGTGTCTGGCGAAGTGAAAATAGATTACTTTACATTTGATGTGTATTATAACGAAGCCAGAGCAGACGCACTAAACACAACTGGGCTGGATGGTGATGGAAAAATTACATATAAAAGTATTGCTGGAAGCACTAATGAAGTCACTGGAGCAAAATACATTTTTGTTACAAAAGTAGATATGGATGAATACGGAACAACTCTAAGCGTTCCAGTTTCAGTGAACGACAAAATAAATAGCACAAAGTTTGTGTGTAACTTTTTGGCGTCAGCACCATTAAGTAAAGACAAAAAAACAACCTTGCGTCCAGAAACAGTGTTCCTTGCAAGGGGTGCATTCACAAAGGCGGGTTACCCAACTGCAATACGTCAAGTGGGGAGCGATATCGCTTTTTACCGTCAAACACCATCAGCACCATCAAGTTTAGATTACTCTGAAATATTCAACTATATAAAAAGCACTGGTAATAATTCCGACACGACTAAAGGTTCTGGAAGCAACCCTATTGCAGATATTGTAGAATTTTTCTCGGGTGTAGATGTTACCACTTTGGTTCCAGATATCCGAATAAGTTTAAACTTTTTAAAAGTATTCACAAAAACTGAAGATGTAGGGTCTACATTAGGTAGGGGTAAATTTACTCTAAACTATAGCTTTGTTAATTCGGGGCTAACACTAGCAAATGTATACGACGAATTGCAAATAAACTATGTGGTGCTACTATTTGCGTGTGCCAGCATATTTATGAGCCTATTTTATATCATTTGGGCGTTAATTCAAAGACTATTTGAAATAACACTGCTATGGATAACTTTCCCCGGCTGGGTGGCAAAATTCCCGCTAGATAAAGGTGATGACATTTCATCGGGTTCGTCTTATAGCAAGTGGAAAAATGCGATGATAGAGCGTGTTTTGGCGCTATTTTCGGTATACTTAGCACTAGCACTCATATTATTGTTGGTTCCAATCGTATTCCAGCTAGACTATATAACAACTTTTGATATAGAAGAAACAAATCTGTTTGGCATATTTAACGCAGATGCCGCGAACCTTGTTATAAAGACGGCGTTTGTATTAGCACTATTCAATCTTCTTAGCATAAAGGGTGATGAAAACAATATTAGTATGCCAAGATTAATTGAAGACTTTGTAACACTAAGTAAAGGTGACCCACAAAAAGGTTATTTGGTTGAAACTGGTGTTAATGCTGTTGCAGATGCAAAATCGCTTAAAAATAAGGCAAAAGCATATTATACCGTTGGCGGTTTAACAAAAACCGTGAAGGGCGCTGGATTAGCTGTGGCACGTGGTGCGGTTAGCTTTATGCCAGGTAGGGCGGTTGCAGAAAGAATTATAGATCACGGCAGAACAGAACGTAACCTTAAGAGACGTAGTGACGATATGTTAGTAGACGCTCAAAACAATTTAACAAGTAAAACAAACGAAGCAGATATTAAGCGTGCAACGGCAGAGTTAAATACAGCTACGTCAGACCATGAATATATGGAAGGCTTCCGTCAAGCCGAGAAAGATTATTGGAGGCAAGAAGCTGGGGCTAGAGATAGTTACTATAAAAAGAATAGTAGGCTTGGCAAAATCGCTAAAGAAGGTGGCGGAACTAAATTTAAGTTTAATAATAAAAAGATGAAAGAACGAAAGATTTATAAACTAGTAAAAAAATCTCACCATCTATAAAAATAAAACTCCTAAGCATAAACCTGCTTGGGAGTTTTTTAACTACACAATTTGATGAAAAATGGTTGACAAATGGCATAAAATTTTTTACAATTTTTGTTGTAAAATGGAGAAAATTATGAAGGTTTTTTGTATCAGGCTAAAAGAAGCAAGAAAGGCTATGGGGTATAGTCAAAAACAGGTGGCAGAACTTGTGGATATAACCGCAAGTGCTTACGCAAATTACGAACAAGGCACAAGAGAACCATCGCTTAGCACATTAGTTAAGTTGGTGGCAGTTCTAGATACCACTGCAGACCACTTGTTGGGGATAGAAGATTGGGCGTAAAACTTAAGTGTCAATTTTTGTCGAATTGTACTTGACGAAATAAGCATAGTTAGGTTATAATTGGTTTTATAGAGTTGGGGAGGTAGGACTATATGCTTACTTCATTTGAAAATGACATAATAGAAAAACGAGCAAGAACACAATTTACTCGTGATATTATTGTCGCCAAAACTTTTTTGAATAACCTCGGCGGGCAAATTTCTCAAGCCGAAGCAATTAAACAAATTAAAAAATACGATAGCAAATTAAAGCGAATGGAATTAATCTTTAAACCATTTATGCGAACTAAGCAATCAAATAATTCGGTGAATAAAGTAGGTTTAATTAAACAGATAACCAATAAATATATTGAACTATATGATGTATACTCATTTATGTGCAAGTTTATGTTTGGGTTAGAAACTTTTAAATTAGAAGCCAGTGATTTTGATAATGCAAACTTAAGTGAAATATATAACATATATTTTAAGACCGATTATATAAACCACCAGCAGTATATGTACGAAAATAAAGACAAGCAAATACTATCTGGAAAATTGCTAAAAGAATATACAGAAACTGCAGTTAATGAAAATTAGAAGCAAAAATTTTTGCTTCTTTTTTTATTGTTATTGAAATATTAAAAGCACTATGTTATACTCTTATTGTGAGGGGTAAAAATGAAAAATCTTAGAGTGCTTGAAATGTTAAATGAACAACATACAGATTATTTAAAATTCTGTAATTATGTCGTAGTTCGGGATGGATTACTTATAATTGTTCCTACTAAAACTATGGCGAGAAATACGTATAAAAAAATGCGTAAATTAGATAATGAAATATTAAAAAATGGTCAGGTTCCACCACTTATAGATGTTAAAAAATATGAGGGTGTTTATAACACAAAACTATTAGTAAATAGAAGCGGTTTTTATTCTAATTACGCTTGCAGACTAACTAGTTATGATTATGATGGAAATGTAAAAAATGCAAAAGTAGATAGCTCTGTTTTAATAATTGCAAAAAGCAAAAAAGGCTTGCAATACGGGTTAACAGTTATGGCAGACCAAATGAATAGGTCTGAGATATCTATAATCTCTGGAAGCAAATCTCTTGGTCGTTCTGTGTATATAGATATGGCAATTGGTGATAAAAGGCTTATTTCTCCAATGCACATAAATTATGTAAATCAAGACCAAGCCGGTGTATCATGCGGTATTGTTGATAACCTAGAAGACACTAAAAATATTTTAGAATCTATGTAAATTAAATTCACACAATTTTTGTGTGAATTTTTTATATATTATTTAATTATAGTAGTAAAATAGTCTTTTTAGTTAGAATAAGACAAAATTATTCAATAAAACCCAATTTTCACTCTTGACGAAAACTGGTTTTGGTGCTATTATAGGCAGTCCAATAAACAATGGGGGAAGAATTAATGGAAAAATTAGTAACAATTATGATGGGCGAAAGGCAAGACTTAAAACATATCGAAAGAGAGTTGTTGTCTTTTCATTATAACTCAGCAGAAGTAAAAGATATACGAACTCTTTCTGCTAGATATAGCGTTTTAAAGGTTGGCGAAAGAGAATTAGTTGGTGCACTAAAAGTAGCCGAAAATTATGTAAAAAGAACTAACGACTTTTTATATAGACCACTAAGAGTATCTTTCGTAACCGAAGAAATAAACGAAGAAGAACAAGAAATATTATAGGAGGTAATTATGACAAACAGAAAACAAATTAATGTATTTGTTGCAAACAAAGGCAAAGACATAAGTGACCTATTTTTAACACTATCTAAGGTTGTAGATGTAAACTTGTCGCCAGATAGAAACGGCGTTTGTTTTTTAAAGGTTGCTCCAGAAGATTATGTTAGAGCAACAATAGTTGGTTCTGGTTTAGCTGAAAGAAATGGCTTACAAGGAATTGCTTGGGTTATGCCATGTGGCAAATTAGAAACTGAATTAAACGAAGTTAATGAATATTCAGCGAAGCAATTAAAAAATGGCAAGTTTGTTGCATTTGTAGGTTTTAATAAAGCAGAATTAGAAAGCGTTTCTAATTATTTAAATAAGTGCGGAATGAATTCTAATGTTATTGCAAACGATTGTCAAAATGCAATTGTGGTTTCTAGTAAAGACTATTTTTCAGCTGTGGCAATTGGTGCTAAGTTTGTAGACGGGCATAATATGAATAGCGTGTTCTGGGTTACACCAACCGGCAGATCTATGTTTAATACAAATAAAGTTGCCAGTCTTGCAAGACACGAATATGATGATGTATTGCAAGCGTAATAATTTTAATTAGTGGGATAATTTTCCCACTTTTTTTTATTGAAAAATATTTTATGTGGTGGTATAATACTTGCGATAAATTAAGGAGTACAAAAGATATGAAAAAATTATTTAAAGAGTTTAAAGACTTTATATCTAAAGGCAATGTTTTTGATATGGCGGTCGGCTTAATTATCGCAACGGCTTTTAACAAAATTGTATCTAGTATGGTTAATGATATAATTATGCCACTTGTAACCTGGGCAACTGGTGCAAGCAGTTTGGATGCATTAAGCATTGTTTTAAAAGAAACAGTAAAAGATGGCGAAATTGTAAGACTAACTTGGAACTATGGTAAATTTTTGCAAACAGTTATAGATTTCTTTATTATTGCAATTAGCGTATTTGTAATGGTTAAACTTGTAAACGCATCTAGAAAGAAATTAAAAGACCTAGAAAGCGAAGTTGCTAGCCTAACCAAAAAGGAAATACAAGAAGACAAAAAAACAGCGAAGAAAATTGCAAAAGAAACAGGTAGAGATAAAACCGAAGTTTATAATGAATTAGTTGCAAAAAGACAACAAGAAGCCCAAGAAAAACTTGATGAAGAAAATAGAATTAAGGCTGAAAAGGAAGCCCAAGAAAAACTATTAAACCCATCAGAAACAGACTTACTAAAAGAAATTAGAGATTTATTAAAAGAAAAATAAAAAAATAGCGGTAGTAAATTACTACCGTTATTTAATTTTTAGAATTTTTTATGTTTTTTATTTTAATAATAGTCCACACAAGGGTTAATATTCCAAGCACTAAAAACACGCCAGAAAGAGTAAACATTAAAATTGTAAAATCGTCAATATGGTGGGTTTTATTAAGTTGCATAAAAGCAAACGCCACACTAAAGCAAACAAGTGTGGTTCTTACGTATGATAAAAATGTTCGTATAGATGCGAGCATCGCAGTATGTTCATTTAAATTAAGTGATCCCATAATTTCCTCAAAAAAAGTATTTACATAAAGAAAAAATATATTCAAAAATGTTTATTATTAATATAAATTGTGATATACTATTAGGCGTAAAGGGAAAGTGTTATGTATAACGAATTAACAGAAGTAGATATAAAGAAAATGCAAGAAGAATTAGAGTATAGAGATATTACTCTAAGAGCAGAACTAATAAAAAACCTAAAAGAAGCAAGAGAGTTTGGTGATTTAAGCGAAAACGCCGAATATCATTTGGCAAAAAGAGAAAAGGGTAGAAACGAAAGTCGTATTAGGTATTTAAAAAATATGATAAACACGGCAAAAATCATAACTACTAACTCAAACCCAAATGTTGTTGGTATTTTTGATAAGGTTAAAGTTTATTTCCCAGACGATGACGAGGAAGAAGTGTACACCTTGTCTACCACCACAAGAAGAAACCCAGACGAAAATATTATTAGTAAAGAATCACCACTAGGTAAGGCTTTAATGGGGCATAGCGTGGGCGATAAAATATTCGTTAAGGTTAGCGATGACGTTAGTTATTATGTGGAAATAAAAGAGATAACTAAAGGTAAAGACGACGATAGTTTACCTATAACCAAATTTTAAAAATGTTGACAAGTTTGCTTAAATTGTGTATAATAGCATTAGTTTAAGTAAACATATGCAGATGTAGTTCAATGGTAGAATGTGAGCTTCCCAAGCTTAAAACGCGGGTCCGATTCCCGTCATCTGCTCCAGCGAAATGAAAAAGCCTAGAATGGCTTTTTTATTTTTGCGAAATATTTAACTATGGTAATTTTAGCAAAAAGTAGCAGTATAAGTCGGTCTTGACAAAACCTAGGATGTAGTATAAACTTAGTTTATAAATTATTGAATTAAGGGGTTAGGATATGAACAATTTAATTATTAGTCCAAGGCAAATGAGTAAACTAGCAACTAAGTCTAAAATTGTTGGTGCTGGTTCATTCGGGGTGTTATACCAATTAAACGACGACATACTTATAAAGTTTAATTATAAAGATTTTGTAGACGCTTACGAAAATGATAATAATTATATTAATCTTAATAAATTAGGCAGTATTACAAAGAAAATTAACGAAATTAAAAAGGCTAGGTTGCAAGCGTTGGAATCAGATTTACTAAACAAATTATTAAAGTCTGACGCAAGATATAATGAACTTGGTAGAATAATGGGTGAAGCGGTTTTGCAAAAAACCGAAATTCCTGTTGAAGAAATGTTAGAACTAAAAAGCATAGAAATGCAATGCAAACAAGATAATAAAGAGTTGTTTGAAGCACTAGAATACAGTCATCCAGAACGAGTCAATTATGTAATTAATGCAATTAATAAGCAAGATAAGGTTAAGCACACCAATTTACCACTAGGGCTGGTTTTAGTAGATGGCGTTTGTGTTGGCTATGTATTAAAAAACAACAAAAATATGGTTAACCTATATACCTATATGGAAGAAAATGAGTTGCCTAGCAACTTAAAAGAAACCATATTAGAAAATATTAATATTGCCACAAATGAATTGATTGAAAATGGCATCTTTCATAACGATTTAACACTAAGAAATGTAATGGCAGATTTAAAAACGGGTGAAATTCAGATTATAGATACCGATGATGTTATATGCTTGACAGAAAATGAAATGAAAAATAACAAAGACTGGATACAAATTAAAACTGGATTTGTGAAAGGCAAATTGCAAGCAATTAACGATTATATAGAAGATAATGAAGATTATAGAGAGTAATAAAAAGGCACCATAAATTGATTGGTGCTTTTTTATTAATTTTTATATTAATAAGAACTATTTACTTAATAATATTAATGTTATTAATGATATGGGTAAGAATTATGGTAAGAGTGATTTTGGTGGTAATAAGAAGATAAATATTGAGTATGTTAGTGCTAATC
>USNN01000023.1 GCA_900556185.1 uncultured Eubacteriales bacterium | reverse complement strand
CAACGTATTACAGGGTGAAAGACAGTTCGCAAAGGACAACAAGTCCCTTGGACAGTTCCGTCTGGATGGTATTCCTCCTGCAAGAAGAGGTGTTCCTCAGATTGAAGTTACCTTCGATATTGATGCAAACGGTATCGTTCACGTATCTGCTAAAGACCTAGGCACTGGCAAATCTCAAGATATAACTATTACTGCTTCATCTAACTTGTCTGATGATGAAATTGATAAAGCCGTTAAAGAAGCTGAACAATTTGCAGAAGAAGATAAGAAGAAAAAGGAAGTTGTAGACACTAAAAATAACCTAGACCAAATGATTGCTGGTATCGAAAAGGTTATGAAAGACAGTGGCGACAAAGTTAGCGAAGAAGACAAAACAAAACTAAATGCAGAACTAGAAAAGGCTAAAGAAACTTACAAAAATAGTGAGAAAGCCGAAGAATTAAAGTCTGCACTAGAAAACTTAACTCAAGTATCTAATGAAATATTTACTAAGTTATATAAAAACGCAAACCCAAATGGTAACGCAGATGGGGCAAATGGCGGAGCAAACACCGACCAAACAGAAAATAAATAGTTAAAGATTAGTCGTTCTTTGGGGGAAGGACGACTAATATTTTTAAAGGAGATAACCTACTGTGGCAAATAAAGATTATTATGAAATTTTAGGCGTAAACAAAAGTGCTACCGACCAAGAAATCAAGTCGGCATATCTGAAACTTGCTAAAAAGTATCACCCAGACCTAAACCCAAATGACCCAAGTGCGGTTGAAAAACTAAAGGAAGTAAATGAAGCCTATTCGGTTTTGTCAGATAAACAAAAGCGTGCCAACTATGATAACTATGGCTCAGCCGATGGTTTTGCTGGTGCGTCTGGCGGTGGCTTCGGCGGTTTCAACACAAGTGGTTTTGGTGGCTTTGAAGATATATTTGGCGATGTATTTTCTAGTTTCTTTGGCGGTGGTGCTGGCAGGGCTAAAAAAGCTAGCGGTCCAGCCCCAATAAAGGGTCAAGACATAGATATTAAGGTTAACATAACTTTTGCTGAAAGTTTGTATGGAACCAAGCGAACTGCACGAGTTACTAAAAATAAAGAATGTAAAGACTGCCACGGCACGGGTGCTAAAAACGGAACCGATTTTGATACTTGTTCTAGTTGCCACGGCACGGGTAGAATACAAACAACACAAAGAACACCTTTTGGTGCGTTCTCTAGCGAAACTATTTGTACGGCTTGCGGTGGCACCGGTAAGGTTGTTAAAAATAAATGCTCTACTTGCGGTGGCTATGGATATTCTAGGGTAACCGAAGATGTAGAAATTGAAATTCCAGGCGGGGTAGACGAAGGTCAAATTGTTATCTTGTCTGGTAAAGGTAATGCTGGTAAAAACGGCGGACCTGCTGGCGATATTCGAGTATTTTTAAATATTGAAAAGAGCAAGATATACACAAGAAAAGGTTCAGACCTATATGTAGATGTTCCTGTTCCATTTACCATTGCGTTGCTTGGTGGCGAAATTCCATTAACCTTGCCAAATGGCGAGAAAACTATTTTAAAGATTAAGGAATTAACCCAAAGTGGTGCAACTGAAATTATTAGGGGCAAGGGTGCTAAAAACCTAAATTCTGTGGGCTTCGGCAATATTTATATTAAGTATTATATAGAACTACCAAAATCTTTATCTAGAGCCGAAAAAGACAAACTATCTGAGGTTAAGGACTTGTTTACAACTAAAGATTTTGCAAAATTTAATGATTTTAACAAATAACAAAATAATCACTCTAATTTTTTAGGGTGATTATTTTTATTGCGTATTGACGAAACCGTTTGCCTGTGTTATCATAAAATTAGATAAAGGGGGATGGGGTATGTTAAAAGACAAGTTAAATTATATTAAAGACAAGTTATTTTGCAGACCAAAGGGTGTTTTTGAAAATTCATTTATAGGGAATTATATAGATAACAGGCGAGAAGAAGACGACTTTATGGCTGTTTATTACACAAGAGTAATGAGTCTTGTTATGGCTAGTTTTTTAGGACTTAAAATGTATATAGAAGAAAATGCCGTTGTTATGGAAGGCGATGGCGGAGAATTTGCGGTTGAAACTTTTTATATGGGCAACCCAAATGAAACCGAGGAAGAAAGGGTTGAAAGTGCAACTAAAGATTTGGCTTGCTTAGCGTATTTAGACAAATTTATTCCAGAAATTACAAGTATGCAATCTAAAGAAATAATTTTCCCATGCGACACATTCGACGAAGCGGTTATAAAAATAATTGGCACAATTAAAATAAATGCTTACGAAAGTGAATTTTTTAGAGGTCTTTCAGAAGAAATACTTAATGAAAGCGAAAAACAATTTGCAGTTTTAAGAAGTCATGTTAATGGGCAGGAAGCAAAAGCGGTTATATCTAGTGCAGGAGCAATGACTAAATATCTAGAAAAATCTATACTAAACCGAGAAAAGAATTTCCCTTCACCAAAACAATTAAGGTTAAAATTGCAAGCTATATTAAAAGATGAATATTTGCGTTCTAAGTTTGATGAAAACCCAGCCCGTCAACCATACGAAACACAAATAACAAATGTATTCAAAAACTTGCGTCAAATTAAAAACATCCAAGAAACCCCAGAAATGTGGTAAAATTAAACCCATCAAACAAATTAGTTTGATGGGTTTTTGAGTTTATAGTGTGCATTTCACTAAAAGCGAAATGGTTGGCTTAAAGGTAAACGCAAACTAAATATATTAAATAATTTTAGCAGTCTAGTAGGGACCCCCAAATGTTTTATGGGGTTAATCTATCTGGTCCACGGAATACAAACATTGCTTCTTTAATGCTTGGAAGATTTAATAGGTTCATTGTAATTCTGTCTAGTCCTAGTCCAAATCCGCCATGTGGTGGGCAACCATATTTAAAGAACTCTAAGTAGAATTGAACATCTTTGTCTAGTCCTTTTTCTTTTGCTTGTGCTTTTAGTATGTCATAACGATGTTCACGCTGAGCGCCAGTGGTAATTTCAACGCCTTTCCAAATTAGGTCGTAACCTTGAGGAATGCCATCTTTTCGCATATGATAGAAGGCTCTCTTTCTTGTGCCATAGTCGGTTACAAAAATAAATTCGTGACCATATTTTTCTTTTGTATATTTTTCGCAAAGTTTTTCGGCTTCGGTAGAAAGGTCATCTTTTTCACTTTCTGGAATGGTGTAGCCATACATTTTTTCTAGTTCGTCATATAGGTCGTGTAGTTTAATTCGTGGGAATGGCAAACTTGGAACAACAACTTCAACGCCAAACACTCTTAAAATATCTTCGCCGTATTCTTTTTTAACAGCACGCAAAGCATATTCAAGTAGTTCTTCTTCAACTTTCATTACATCTTCATAACTTTCAATGCCAGAAAATTCAAGGTCGAAGCCAGTAAATTCAGTTGCATGTTTTCTTGAATGAGATTTTTCTGCACGGAATACAGGACCACATTCAAATACTTTTCCAAGACCACCGCAAATAGCCATTTGTTTATAAAATTGAGGACTTTGAGCAAGATATGCTTTTGTGTCAAAATAACCAACTTCAAAAACTTCAGAACCAGATTCAGAGGCAGTGCCAATTAGTTTTGGTGAGTGAATTTCAATAAATCCACGATTAACCAAAAACTCACGCATTGCACTAGTAAATAAGGTTTGAACTTTAAATAAAAGTAAGTTCTTTTCTTGACGCAAGTCTAACCAACGATAGTCAATTCTTTGGTCTATAGTAGTGTTTTCGTCTATCGGAGAGGCTTCGGCAGTGCTTGTAACAACCACTTTATCTACCAAAACTTCTTTTCCGCCAAGTTTAACAAATTCACTTGCAACCAATTCGCCATCAACAACAACTGTTGCGCCTTCTAGTAGGTGGCTAAACACTTCGCCAACTTCTGGGTGGGCGGTTTTGTCTACTGTTAGTTGAATTTTGCCACTAGCGTCTCTAAGAACTATAAATTGCATAGTTCGCTTATCTCGAACGGTGTCTATTATGCCTTGAAAATGCACATGACCTAGTTCAAGTTCATTAATAAAATTTGTCATAAAATTACGCCTCTATTAAGTAAAATTTATGTTGTTATATTAGCACAATGGCATATAATTGTCAAGAAAATGCCACTATTTTATTGAAAGATTAAACGGCTTGTTGTATAATAAATTCAGGAGAAAAATTATGCAAGTTATAACTGGTAAAATTAGGGGAAGAAGACTAGAAGCTCCAGATTCGGCAAGACCAACATTGCAACGAGTTAAGGTGAGTTTGTTTAGTATGCTAAACCCATATAAAATAAACGAAGGCAGAGTGTTGGACCTTTTTGCAGGTTCTGGTGCTCTTGGAATAGAATGTTTAAGTAGGGGTGCAAGTCAAACTGTGTTTGTAGACCAAAACCACCAAGCAACCAAAATTATGGCAAGCAACCTACATGGTGTTAGCAGAAGTTTATATAAAATAATAGAATCAGACTATTTGTCAGCACTAAAAAGCCTTCGTGGTGGTGAGCCATTTGATGTTATATTTATAGCCCCACCATACGATAGCCATATGTTATATTCAGCCATAGATATTTTATATAGATATAATTTAGTTGCCCCAAACGGCGTTATTGTCGTTGAAACTGAAGCCGATAAAAAAATGGATTTAACCCATAACGAATTTGTAATAGTAAAAGACCGAACTTACGGCACTGCAAGACTAACATTGTTAGAATTAAAACCGACAGATAATTAATATACTATATAAATATAAGTCCAACTATTATACTTATCATAACGGTGATTGCCATTTGAACAAATTTTAGCCCAATAAAATATCCGCCACTAATTTTAGTGCCCGATAAAAAGGTTAAACTTTGAATTATAATAGAAAGCCCACCAAAAGAAATTAACCCCGAGCAAAACACAAGTGATAGTAGGGGGTTACCTACAGCAATAATTTCTTTACATCCCCTAGTCATTTCAATAAGCCCTGAACTTATGCCACTAGCGTAAGCGGGGCTTATTTTTATTAGGTTTAAAACCCACGCAATTCCCTTAGATGCAATGTTTAAAACATTAGTAAAAAACAACATATCTATAAACATATAAAAAATGGAGATATATATAGCCACGGTTAAAATGCTAATTATTGTGCTATTAGTGGTAGTTTTTAACAAATTGGGGTCTATACTACGATGGTGCGTTGGTGTATTTGTATACTTTTTAGGTTTTTTTAGTGTGTATAGTATCCCAGTTATAAAAGCCCCTAAAAAGTGTGAAAGCAATATAAGTGCTCCAATTTTAACTGAGCCTAACATATTAGCCCCAACCGACCCAATAACAAAAATAGGACCCGATGTAGACGACAAGGCAATAATTTGTTTGGCTTCGGAGTAACTTATTTGATTTTCTTTGACCATTTCGCCAACAATTTTTGCCCCAATTGGGTAACCAGATAATAAACTCATAATAATAGGGTAACTAGATATACTTGGCACACCAAAAAGTTTGTTGTTTATTGGAGATACAAGTTTATTGAGTTTATGAAAAACATTTAGTCCATCTAGTAGTTTGGAGATAAACAAAAATGGAAGCAAAGATGGAAATACCGACACAAAAAACAACCTAATTCCGCTATTAACGCTGGCTATATATCTTGCTGGATTTACAATAAGTAATATTACGGCAATAATTAATAGTATCGACACAAGGTCTAAAAAAATATTATAAAAATCTATGTTTTTTAATTTGCTAAACGGTGCTCGTTTTGTTATATTATAATAAAAGGACATAATAAAATATATGAAAAATAATAAGGCAGATATGAAAAATAAAAAATTTAAAACCGCTCTTGTTTTGGGTGCTGGCGGTGGCAAAGGTTTTGCCCATATTGGAGTGCTTAAGGCGTTAGAAGAAGCAGGGCTTAAGTTTGATATTATAGTTGGTTCAAGTATGGGTGCTATTGTTGGGGCTTGCTATGCCCTTGGCGTTAGCATATCCGAAATTGAAAAGCGTGCGTTAGAGTTATCAACATTAGAAATTTATGATATAAAACTTCCAAACGCTTATGGCTTTATAAAAGGCGATAAGGCAGAAAAAGTAATAAGAAAACTAACTGAAGCCGAAAAAACTGAGCCAACATTTAGCGATACAAAAATACCATTTGCTTGTGTTGCTTCAGATATAGCTAAGGGCGAACTAGTTGAGCTAACCGAGGGTGCCATAATTCCAGCCGTGCGTGCTAGTTTTTCGGTGTGTGGCGTATTTAGACCAGTAGAGATAGATGGTAGAAAATTATTAGATGGTGGCATTTTTTGTAGGGTGCCAGTAGACCTAGCAAGAAAAATGGGTGCTGATGTGGTTATAGCAATAGATTGCTTGGGCAAAACTATGCCAGAAAACTTAGACAACTATAAATATGCAGACACACTAGCACGCATATTTAATTTAATGGACTATCAAATAAGCAAACCAGAAATGGAAAGAGCGGACTATTTAGTTTCATTGTATCAACCAACCGTTAGTTCTATACGGGTTAAAAATGTGGCGGATGGCATAGAAGTTGGATATAAAACCACAAAGGATGCAATTCCTGAAATTGTGGAAACAATAAACAAACGCAAAAAAGAAATATTAGGAGAGTAACAAATGGAAGAACAATCATTTAAAACTGAGGTGAGTGAAACACTAGATAATGAAATCATAATTGCAAAACACGAATTTAAAATGCGTTGGACAGAACTTGTGGTTACACTATTGGCGCTGGTGGCAGGAGTAGCACTATTTTGCTTAAACCTTGTGGACCTACTTGGTTTAAGTTTAATTGTGCTTGGAGCACTATGGAACTTTTTCACCGACAGCAATAAGTTTTTTGCTTGCATTATGGCATTTTTAATGTGTGTGGCATATGGCTTTATTGCGGGTGGTATGAAAATATACGGGCACGCCTTTTTGCATATCTTGTTTTATTTGCCAACTCAACTAATTTATTACTATGAAACCAACAAAGAAGACAACGCAATCAAAAAAGACAAAAAACTTACTCAAAATGGTTATATAGGCACAGTAGTTTGTTTTTGGTTAATGGCATTTGGTCTTGGAATAGTTTTATATAAAGTGGGCGACCCATTTTATATTATGGATGCACTAAGTTCAACTCTTTTAGTTGTTTCAGTATTTTTGGTTAACGGCAAATATCGAGAGTATTACCCAGTTAGAGTGTTTGCTACCACCTTTGCAACCATTATGTGGACAGTAATTGGCATTAAAACGGGTTTTGCAGTAAACACCGCAATATTTGTAACACTTTTTGCAATGTATACTGTTATGGACTCAATTAAATGGGTTCGTTGGAGTAAAAATTAAAAAAATAAACCGAGGATAGAAAATTCTATGCTCGGTTTTTATTTTTATATCTTTTTTGAATAACTAGATGCAGATAGGTCTTTCGTTGTTAGTTGTGAATAAATAAGGTCAGACACTTCGTCTAAGTGTTCCAATGTTTTTCCTAGATTGCTTAACTTTTCGGTGTCTTTGTGCTTTGTTATTATCTTTATCTTGCTTTCGCTTAAATCTCGCAAAATTTGACTTTTGTTTAGGGCGTTAACTCCAATTAATTTTAAATAGGGAACATCTTGCTTTATTTCACTCACGAGTGGCTTATTTATGCAGAATAAGAAATTTAAAAGTATTCGTTTTATTTTGTTTTTAGGATACCTTTTGGTTGAAACTTTTTCTACTAAATCGTCAAACGTTGAACTGGTTTTAATGGTGCTAATAATTCGTTGGTCTAGCCCTTCAGTTACGCCGTTTGTGTTTTTAAGTTCATTACCGCAGGTTATAACTTTAAAGCAGATAAGTGAATATAATAAATCTTTATTTGGAATAGGGGTAAGCGGGTCTATAATATTTCCAAACGGAATAAGCCTAGATGCTTTTTCGTATCCTATATTATAAATTTCGTTTCGTATTGCACTAGCACTTGGAGTATCGCTAACTTCAAGGTCGTTGTATTCATTTGTGCGTTTTATGGTTACGACGTCTATATTAAGATTTAGTTTATTTATTGCTCTTAAATATTCAACGCCAAGTAGGTTATTTGGTTTAGATAAAATTTCGTCGCCTGCAATTAAACTTGTAGCAACTGATTTGCCTTCTTTTAGTAGTGTTTTAATTTCAGTGGTGTTGGGTTCAACACTTGCTTTTTCTTTTAACAAATTAATATCGCCACACTCTGACCCAAACACAATTCTAACCACATTATTTAGCCCGCTAACACACTTAATTGCCCCAAAACTAAAGTCTTGAGCGCTAGATAAACTAAATATAAGCGGAAGTTCAATAACGGCGTCTACGCCCATATTTAAAGCAATTTGAGCCTTTGTGTGCTTATTTATAATGCTTGGTTCACCACGCTGAACATAATTCCCGCTAGTAAGCACTATAATGCCATCGGCAGGAAACATTTCTTTAGTTTTATTAATTAAATATTGATGCCCGAAGGTTGGTGGGTTAAGTTCAGCAATAATTACAGAATAGTTCATAAAATTTTTTATAACCTTTAATTTAATTTGATTTTTTTGTAAGTTTCGTGTAAAACTTAATACTAGTATAACAAAATGCAAAATTTTTTGCAAGGGAGAATATTATGTCTGATGTATTCGATTATCTAATTAAGCGGGCAAAAAAAATTAAGAACAAAACCATCGTGTTTCCAGAAGGTGATGAACCTAGGATTGCGGGTGCGGTAAATAGGTTAGTTGCCGATAATATGTGCAAGGCGATAGTGCTTGGAAAGGTAACAAAACTAAAAAAGATGTATACGCCAAGTGAAAATATTTCAATAATAGACCCAGCCGAAAAAACCGACTTGCAGGAAAATCTTGCCACTAAATTATATGAACTAAGAAAACATAAGGGCTTGACACAAGAACAGGCTTTTGGTATAATTACCGACAGAAATTATTTCGCTACTATGCTACTAAGTGCTGGGCTAGCGGACGGGGTGGTTTCGGGTGCAGTAACTAAAAGTGGCGATGTTATGCGACCTGCTTTTCAGATAATAAAACAAAAACCAAACTTGCTTGGGGCATCTAGTTGCTTTATTATGGAAGTGCCAGAAAATAAACGCAAAACTATTGGCGAAAAAGGCTTGATTGTGTTTTCTGATTGTGGTACTATTATAAATCCAGACGCAAAAATGTTATCTAGTATAGCACTAAGTGCAATAGAAACAGCTGAAAAAGTTTTGGGAATAACTCCACTAGTTAGTATGTTATCGTTTACAACTAAAGATAATTCTAGCACCGACCCAGAGGTTTTAAAAGTAAAGGAAGCAACAAACCTTGTTAAGTCGTTAAGACCAGACCTTATAATAGAAGGCGAAGTTCAAGCAGATGCAGCACTAAACAAAATTGTTTCTAAAACCAAAAATAGTGATAGCAAAATTTGTGGAAAGTCTAATGTGTTAATTTTCCCAAATTTAATGGCTGGTAACATTGGTTATAAATTGGTTCAACAATTTTGCGGAACTCGGGCAGTTGGTCCAATTATGCAAGGACTAAATAAACCCGTGAATGATTTAAGCCGTGGGGCAAATGAAGACGAAATTTATTTGACAGCAGTAATCACATTGCTTCAAATGTAATTTATATATTTTTTAAGGAGATAATTTAAACTTATGAAAATTCTAGTAATTAATGCCGGAAGTAGTTCATTAAAATTTCAACTATTAAACACTGAAACTGAAGAAGTTTTAGCAAAAGGTAATGTTGAAAGAATTGGGGAGGGAGCATCTTTTCTATCTTATAAAGCAAATGGAAAATCTACAAAGATAGAAGAAGAAATTAACAACCATGCAGAAGCCATGGAACTTGTTATTAGCACACTAACAAGCAAAGACTTAGGCGTATTAAATTCTATAGACGAAGTAGAAGCATTTGGTCATAGAATAGTTAATGCAGGTGAAAAATATTTTGACCCAATTTTAGTAACTGATGAAGTTCTAGCAGATTTCAAAACAAGAATAGACTTTTCTCCACTTCATATGCCAGGCGGTATTGCTGGAATTGAAGCGTGCTTTAAAATTGCACCAGAAATTAAAAATGTTGCAGTATTTGATATTGGCTTCCACAAAACTATGCCAGACTACGCTTATAGATACGCTATAGACAATAAGTATTACACCGAATATGGCGTTCGTAGATACGGTGCTCACGGCACAAGCCATTACTTTGTAACCCAAGAATGTGCAAAACTAATGGGAAAGCCAGCTAGCGAACTAAAAATAGTTACTTGCCACTTAGGTGGTGGTGCTAGTATTTGTGCTGTTAAAAATGGTGAAAGCATAGATACATCTATGGGATTCACTCCACTAGAAGGTGTTATGATGAACACAAGAAGTGGTGACCTAGATGCAAGCATTGTAGAATTTATCTGCAAAAAAGAAAATATATCAATTTCTGAAATGATAAGAAAATTGAATAAAGAAAGCGGTATATATGCAATCAATAACGGCGTTAGTGATATGCGTGAATTAACCTGTTCAGAGAATATTAAAAAGGATAGCGTTCAACTTGCACTTAATATGTATGCTTACCGTGTTAAAAAATACATCGGTGCGTATGTTGCTGCTATGAACGGCGTAGATGCAGTTGTATTTACCGCTGGTATTGGCGAATACACACCAGAACTTCGTGAATTAATATGTGCAGATATGGACTATCTTGGCATTGCTATAGATGGTGAAAAGAACTATAGTGCAAAACGAGGCGAATCAACTGACCTAACAAAAGAAGGTTCTAAAGTTAAAGTGTTTATTATTCCAACCAACGAAGAACTAGTAATTGCTAAGACTACCGAAGACTTGGTAAAAAATATTTAATAATATTTAAAATTTTAACTTTGCGGTTGACAAACAACTTTAATTGAGTTATAATAAGTCCCGCAAAAATGATATTTATGTAATTTAGGAGGAAATATAAATGGCAGTTCCAAAGAGTAAGATAAGCAAATCTAAAGGACGATCAAGAATTGCTAACTGGAAGGCAAATGCCCCAACAATCGTTGAATGTCCACAATGTCATGAACCAAAAGTTGCACACTCAGTATGCAAAAAGTGCGGTTTCTATGACGGACAAAAGAGAGTTGAAGTTAAAGCAGATAAAAAGCAAGCATAATTCCTTTTAAATTAGCGAAGATAAATCTCCCACAAGTTTTGGCTTGTGGGTTTTTTGTTGACAAAATTAGGGTTTTATGATATAATATTATCATTAAAAATATGGGGGAAAATATTAATGAGTTACAAAAATAGTTATAATACAAAAGACTTGAGTTTATACTATGATGGCTTTAATTTTAAATTAGGTAAATTATCACCAGAAAGAGATGGCTATATTTTTGTTGGCTTAAGTGGTGATTGGGGTATGCACCTAACTAAAGATGTAGTTAATGTAGACTTTAGTTTTCATAAACCAAGTGTTATGGTTTTAAAAGATGCAATTGAGTTAAACGCATACGGAAAGGACCGTAATTGTGGCTTGGAGAATGCTGGCTTAAATGAAGATGAAAACAGGTTTTTAGAAAGTTTTTATAAACTTGGCAAAGTTAATGTTGGTGAGGCTTTACAAGCAGAAGACATTATAAGCAAAATGGTAACCTCTAGAATGGAAAGAGTTGATGCATTAAAAAGAGCAAGTGTATTACTAAGTCAACATAAGTCTGAAGATGAAATTGAAAAATAGTAATAAAAAACAAAACAAGGAATGTTTAGAAATCCTAAATATTCCTTGTTCTTTTTTTATTTTTAAAAACCTATTAAAAGTGTTTTGAAATAAGGCATAGAGTAGTGTATAATAAAGTTATATTACTCTAGGCATAGTATGCCTAAACGGGAGAGAAAACTTATGAAAATAGTAGTAGACGCATATGGCGGAGATAACGGAGCAAGAGCCGTTGTTGGTGGAAGTATAACCGCCGTTAATGTTTATGACGACACAGAAATAATTTTAGTGGGTAAAGAAGACGAACTTAGAAAGGAACTTGAGTATTATAACTACACAGGAAATAAAATAACCATATTAAACGCAACCGAAATAATAGATTGCAACGAGCAACCAACCGTTGCAATAAGAACTAAAAAAGATAGTTCACTAGTCGTTGGGTTAAATTATATAAATGAACACGAAGACGATAAAGAAATAGCGGGCTTTGTATCGGCTGGTAGCACGGGTGCGGTTTTAAGCGGTGCACTATTTAAACTAGGGAGATTTGATGGAATTAAAAGACCAGCACTAGCACCACCTTTACCAAACCTAAAGGGCGGTAATAGTTTATTAATAGACTGCGGTGCCAATATGGATTCTAAGCCAGAGTTCTTAGCACAGTTTGCCATAATGGGGTCTATTTATATGGAGTCTATGTTTGGTGTGAAAAACCCTAAAGTTGCCTTGCTTAGCGTTGGTGTAGAAGACAATAAGGGTAACGAATTAACTCACGAAGCCTTTAAACTACTAAAAGAAATGAAGGGCATTAACTTTATTGGTAACATTGAAGCACGTGATATAATGACAGGCGAAGCCGATGTTATAGTAACCGATGGTTTTGCTGGAAATGTCGCGTTAAAAACAGCCGAAGGCACAGCAA